>NZ_DAORSO010000012.1:7660-19661 GCF_035443565.1 Ornithinibacter sp.
CATGTCAGCCCACTCGATCGGCGGGCCGGCGTGCAGGATGGTGTTCTTCGTCATCCCGGGCACCACGTCGATCGCCTGGCCGAAGCCGACCAGGACAGGGTGGGCGTCGATGATGCGGCGCACGACCTCCTCGTTCGCGACACGGATCTTCTCCGCCACGGCGGGCTCTCGCAGTGCGGCGAGGGCGGCTTTCACCTCGGGGGAGTAGTCGCGCGGTGGCGCCCAGTTGACCTGGGCAGCGTGCGTGCCCTGCGCCTCGAGGTCCTCACGGAATGAGTCGAGGCCGACATTGACGACGTTGAGGTCAGCGCCGAACAGGCTGGTTGTCATGGTGGTTCGTTCCTTTCTTTCAGCGGAGCATCTGGAGGGAGACGTCGGCCAGCTCGACGACGTTGTCGACGAGCCGCACACCGGCGCTCGTGAGCAGGGCCTCCTGGCCGTCCTTGCCCTGCGGGTCACGGTCGGTGCCGAGCACGTAGCCGACGATCTCGAGGGGGCGTCCGGCGTCAGCGGCGATCTTGCGGGCTTCGGTCACTGCCGGAAGCACTGCGCCCGCGGGGTCGGGGTGAGAGCCGTAGCCGAGCTCGACGTCGATGACGATGACGGCGGTCGCAGGGTCCGAGGCGTGCTTGACGATCTCGGAGTTGCGCAGGGTGGGGTCGATCATCGGGTGGGGGCGGCCCTGGGTGTAGTCGTCGTCGCCCAGGTCGAGCAGGACGTTCCCGCCCTGTCGGCCGTCGGAGCTCGGGCGCCGGGCGGGGTCCTTCGCCACGTTCGACCACGTCGTCTCGGGCTCGACCGCGGCAATCGCCTGGTACACCTCGTCGCAGACGGTGCCGCCGCAGAACAGGCCGCGGATGTCGCTCTGTCCGGGCAGCCATCCGGTGCGTACCGCGTCGAGCTCGTGGCGGTGCGTGCTCGGCTGCTGGGCCACCTGGTCCCCACTGGCGAGCCGGACGGCGGCGAGGGCGGCATCCCGGGTGTTGGCGGCGAAGGTGATGTTCGAACCCACCTCTGCCGGGGCCGGTGCGCCGATGAAGCAGACCACGACGGGCTTGGAGGCTCGTCCGGCGGCAGCGAGCACCTTTGCGGCGACGGTGTCGGCGGGCGGCTTGGACAGCAGGAGGATCACCGACGTGTCGGGGTCGCTGTCGAGCATCGCCAGTGCGTCGAGCATCATGATGCCGCCGACGGCCTCGGACAGGTCGCGCCCGCCGACACCCACGAGCTGGGAGATGCCGGAGCCGAGCGCGTCGACGCGTACCGAGACCTCCTGGCTGCCGGTGCCGCTGGCAGCCACCACGCCGACCGGGCCTCGGTTCACCGCGTTCGCGAAGCAGAGCGCCGTGCCGTTGATGATCGCGGTCCCGCAGTCGGGACCCATGACGAGCAGTCCCGCCTCGTGGGCGCGGGTCTTGATGTCGACCTCGTCCTCGACAGAGACGTTGTCGGAGAAGATCAGCACGTTGCGGCCGGCGGCGATGGCCAGGCGTGCTTCCTCGGCGGCGTAGGCACCGGGAACGGAGATGATCGCGAGGGAGGCGTCCTGCTCGTCGGCGTAGGCCTGGCGGCTCGACCGGTAGCTCGACTCGGCCGGTGCCGTCACTCCTTGCGCGCGGAGCTCCTCCACCTGCGTCAGCGCGAGATCGCACGGGACACGTGGGCCGAGCACCCGACCCGCAGCGACTGCGTCGGCCGGAGCGGGTGACTACTACGAACCGTCGCGCATTGGCATACCGTATGCCAGCGCCATCTGGGAGACGCCTCTCACACAGGTCTGCCTTCCCTTGAAGCCCCCCGGCTCGCGTGCCGCCGCCCCCGCTGCGCCCGGTCGGGCACTACTGTCGGGCAGGTGCTGGATGAGACTCGTGACAAGGACGTGGCCGGGCCACTGCCGACGCTGGGAAGCACCCAGCGCGCGCTCAGCGAGCGGGTGGCTGGCGAGCTGCGGGACCGGATCATCAAGGGCGACCTGGCCCCCGGCACGCACTTGGTGGAGCGAACGCTTGCCGAGAGCCTCGGCGTCTCCAGGGTGCCGGTGCGCGACGCCCTCAACCTCCTCAAGGGCGAGGGTTTCGTCACCCAGCAACCGCGGCGGGGTGTGGTGGTCACCCGCCTGTCAAGCCGCGATGTCGAGGAGCTCTTCGAGGTGCGCCTGGCCTTGGAGGTCCTCGCGGTGCGACTGGCCAGCGAGCGGGCCACCGACGAAGACCTTCGCCGCCTCGAGGACAGCCTCGCCGAGTCGACAGCTGCCATCGAGGCGCATGACAGTGAACGGCTCCACCGTGCCAACGAGGACTTCCACGACGCGATCATCGCCTCCGCGCACAACCACCTGCTGGCCTCGCTGCACGAGCCGCTGATGGGCCGGCTGCACTGGCTGCTGCGGCAGAACGAGGAACCCCTGCCCCTGCACGCGGAGCACGAGCACCTCTACGACGCCATCATGTCCCGGGACCCGGAGAAGGCGAGCGTGGCGTCACAGGCTCACATTCGCAGCAGTCGGCTGATGGCCCGACGCACCCTCGGGAACGCCGGCGACGACAGCGAGCCCGCGGCATCCGAGGTTCTGGGCTAGCGACGTCGGGGGCCGCGCATTTGGTGCAGGTCGGCCTCGTCACGCCATCGCCATCGCCATCGTCGAGAACGCGAGCACCGGGGGTGCGGCGTGCTCTACGGCATCGTCATGTTCCCCGTGGCGGATGTGTTCGGGTTCGGGCCGTGCCGTTCGGCTGCGCTCCACCGCGAGGCGTTCGCCGCCTCCTGAGCCAGGCGTCGCAGGGCGATGAGCACGGGATCGACCATGACGGTGCCGACCACCACGGTGTGCATCGCGGCCTCGATGCTCGCCGCGCTCAGGGCCTCATCGAGGTCCACGGCGGCCACATCGGCCATCGCCGCGGCATACCGCTTGAGGGCCGCCGGGGGAAGCGGGATGCCGGCGTCCCTCGCCGCCGAGATGGCAGTGGTGAGCGTGCGGGCGGCCGGGGCGTCGCCGCACACCGCCCAGCCGGCGTCGTCGAGCAGGTCGGCCACCTCTGGGCTGACGGCTGGCAGGACCTCGTCACCCGTCGCCGTCAACAGGGCGTACTGGGCGACGCCGAGCAGGTCATGACGTGAGGGGGGAGGGGCCGACAGTGCGGTGAGGATCGAGCGCACCCCCGCGATGCCGATGCCCCCGTGCTCAACCAGGGCCCGCACGAGGCGCACTCGTTCGACGTGCTCGGGGCCGTACTCCGCGCGGGTGCGACTGGTGGCCTCACCGGGCATGAGCAGGCCCTCGCGCAGGTAGTACTTGAGCGTGTGGACGGGGACGCCCGTGGTCTCGGCGAGGTCGGAGATCCGCATCCGTGGTCCTTCCGGCGCTTGACATTGGATAGTGACAGTGTCCAACATGGCAGAGAACTGATGGACAGTGGCACTATCCAAGGAGCTCGTCATGATCGACCGCGTCACCCACGCCTACGAGGGACCGCTCGCGGTCTTCCTCATCGGCGTGCGGGTCCACAAGCCCTGACGGCTCGGGGTCGTCCGTCCGGTCCTCGCTGCGATGCCGCGGATGCTGGTCGAGCTGGAGAAGAACAAGGCTGCCGCAGCGCGCGGTGACGAGGAGTCGTTGGGCTTCCTCGCAGGCCGCTCGGCGGTCAACGGCCTCGGAACGACGACGATCCAGTGGTGGCGCAGCGTCGACGACATCTACGCCTATGCCAACGCCCCCTCGATGGCCCACCGCCCGGCGTGGCTGGCCTTCCACCGTGCTGCTCGTCGGGACCCCTCGGCCGTGACGATCTGGCACGAGACGTATGCCGTGTCGGCTGCCGAGAGCCTGTACGCCGGCCCGGCACCCTCCGGCCTGGCCGACGTGGCCGGGGCCGTGCCGGTGGGCCGCCGCGGTGAGACTGCCCGGGAGCGGATCGTCAGGCGCTGAGGCCGCCTTCGCGCACCGTGGACGCCCAGAGGCAGATGCGCGCGTCCAGTTCCGGGTCGCCGGTTGCGGCGTGCACGAGCCAGGCGTCGGCGAGGTCGGCCTCGACCGGCCAACGGTTCTCCCAGGTCACGAGGCGCTCGGCCAGGAGGTCGAACACGTCGTCACACAGGGCCGGGGCGAACACCGTGACGGGGGTGGTGGCCCGGGTCAGGGCCGCGGCCCGTCGCGCCGCCATCGCGCCCCCGCCGACGACGATCGCGCGGCGGCCGGGCCTCGGGAACCCGAGCAGGCGGGTGCGGTCACGGGCGATGCGCTGGGCAGTGGTGAGGGACACGGGCAACCTCCTCGCGCGACGGACGTCGGATGCCGTCACGATGCCGTCGCGGTGTTGCCGTGGGCGCGTCGCCGTGTGAACTCCGTGTTTCGCGGGGGCGAGGTGGCCTGCGTGCAATGAGTCGCGAGGGGTCGCGGGTCAGGCGTTGTTCTGGGCGTCCTGCTGCGCGGCGTGGCGGGCGAGCACCTCGGTGAGCTTGTTCGCGCCCGCGATGACGGTCGCGGCGTGGAGCCGGCCCGGCTGGCGCGACAACCGCTCGATCGGCCCGGAGATGGAGACCGCGGCAATGACCCGGCCGGAGGGGGAGCGCACCGGAGCCGACACCGAGGCCACGCCCGGCTCGCGCTCGCCGACGCTCTGTGCCCAGCCGCGGCGCCGTACCCCCGACAGCGACGTCGCGGAGAAGGCTGCTCCCTGGAGGCCGCGGTGCAGCCGGTCCGGCTCCTCCCAGGCCAGCAGGACCTGAGCGGCCGAACCGGCGCGCATCGACAGTGCTGCCCCGACCGGGATGGAGTCGCGCAGGCCGACCGGGCGCTCCGCCGCGGAGACACAGACCCGGTGCTCACCCTGGCGCCGGAAGAGCTGGGCGCTCTCGTTGGTGTGGTCGCGCAACGCACCCAGGACGGGGCCCGCAGCGGCGAGCAGGCGGTCCTCGCCCGCGGCGGCAGCCAGCTCGCCGAGACGGGGGCCGAGGATGAAGCGACCTTGCAGGTCGCGGATGACCAGTCGATGGTGCTCGAGGGCGACGGCCAGCCGGTGGGCCGTCGGGCGGGCCAGCCCGGTTGCCGTCACGAGCTGGGCCAGCGTCGACGGGCCGGCCTCGAGGGCGCTGAGCACGATCGCGGCCTTGTCAAGCACCCCGACGCCACTTGTGTTGTCCATGTCTTGATATTAGCGTCTCATTGCCTGAGACGCACGTTCGTTGGCCATCTGCCCGTGCGAATCTCGGTGGACAGCGATGGCGCCCGACGCGGGCGTCCGCATGCGTCGAAGTCGTGAGACCGCCCAGCGGCGGTCACGTCGTGGAGGTGGAGCAATGGCCGGAACTCTGGCCGAGAAGGTCTGGGAGTCCCATGTGGTGCACCGCGGGGAGGGCGAGCCCGATCTGCTCTACATCGACCTGCACCTGCTTCACGAGGTGACCAGCCCGCAGGCGTTCGACGGGCTGCGACTCGCCGGGCGACCGGTGCGGCGGCCTGACCTGACCCTCGCGACCGAGGACCACAACGTCCCGACCACCCCCGGGCCGATCACCGACCCGGTGAGCCGGACCCAGGTCGAGACCCTGCGCCGCAACTGCGAGGAGTTCGGCGTCACGCTCTACCCGATGGGGGACGCCGAGCAGGGCATCGTGCACGTGGTCGGACCGCAGCTGGGCCTGACCCAGCCGGGCATGACGATCGTGTGCGGAGACAGCCACACCTCGACGCACGGGGCTTTCGGCGCCCTGGCCTTCGGCATCGGGACCTCCGAGGTCGAGCACGTGCTCGCGACCCAGACGCTGCCCCTGAAGCCGTTCAAGACGATGGCCATCACCGTCGAGGGCGACCTCGCCGACGGTGTTACGGCCAAGGACATCGTGCTCGCCGTCATCGCGCGCATCGGCACCGGCGGAGGCCAGGGCTACGTCCTGGAGTACCGGGGGAGCGCCATCCGTGCGCTGTCGATGGAAGCCCGGATGACGGTGTGCAACATGTCGATCGAGGCCGGTGCCCGCGCCGGCATGATCGCCCCCGACGAGACGACCTTCGAGTACCTGCGCGGGCGTGACCACGCCCCGACCGGCGCCGACTGGGATGCCGCCGTCGCCGCCTGGAGCGAGCTGCGCAGTGACGACGACGCCGTCTTCGACGACGAGGTCGTCCTCGACGCCGCGGCACTCACCCCCTTCGTGACGTGGGGAACCAACCCCGGTCAGGGCGCGCCGCTCGGCTCGGCGGTGCCGGACCCCGAGCTGATGCCGGACGAGAACGACAAGGCCAACGCCCGCCGGGCCCTGGAGTACATGGGCCTGGAGGCCGGCACGCCGCTGCGCGAGGTGCACGTCGACACGGTCTTCCTCGGGTCCTGCACCAACGGGCGCATCGAGGACCTGCGGGCCGCGGCCTCCGTGCTCCAGGGGCGTCAGGTCGCCGACGGGGTGCGGATGCTCGTCGTGCCCGGATCGGCTCGGGTTCGGCTCCAGGCCGAGAGCGAGGGGCTGCACGAGGTCTTCACGGCCGCCGGTGCCGAGTGGCGCCTGCCCGGGTGCTCGATGTGTCTGGGCATGAACCCCGACCAGCTCGCGCCGGGGGAGCGCAGCGCGTCGACCTCCAACCGCAACTTCGAGGGTCGTCAGGGCAAGGGCGGGCGCACCCACCTCGTGAGCCCACTCGTCGCGGCGGCCACCGCCGTGCGGGGGACGTTGTCGAGCCCGGCCGATCTCGAGCCCGTGACCGCAGGGAGCAACTGATGGAAGCCTTCACCACCCACACCGGCGTCGGCGTGCCACTGCGCCGCAGCAACGTCGACACCGACCAGATCATCCCGGCCGTCTACCTCAAGCGGGTCACCCGCACCGGCTTCGAGGACGGCCTGTTCGCCGCCTGGCGTGGCGACGAGACGTTCGTGCTGAACGACCCGAGCTACTCCGCCGGGTCGGTGCTCGTGGCCGGGCCGGACTTCGGCACCGGGTCCTCGCGCGAACACGCGGTCTGGGCGCTGATGAACTACGGCTTCCGGGTCGTCATCTCCTCTCGGTTCGCCGACATCTTCCGTGGCAACAGCGGCAAGCAGGGGCTGCTGACGGCCCAGTGCAGCCAGGACGACGTCGAACTGCTGTGGAAGCTGCTCGAGAACCACCCGGGCACGTCGGTCACCGTCGACCTGGTGTCACGCACGATCACCGCCGGCGATCTCGTGGCCCGATTCGAGGTCGACGACTACACGCGGTGGCGCCTGCTCGAGGGCCACGACGACATCAGTCTCACCCTTCGTCACGAGGGTGACATTTCTACTTTCGAAGGTTCGCGTCCGAGCTGGAAGCCCTCCGTCACCGCCTGAGTGCGCGAGCGGGTCACTGCCGCAGTCGACCCCGAACCGAGCGCACGGCCCCGTTGGGGTGCCCTCCGAGAGGCGTCCGACGTCGCCCGACGACGCGCCGCTAGCGGTGGACGACGGCGTTCGATGGCCCTACGGTCGGTGCCGAACCGGTTATTTCGGCGGTTCGCGGTCGCGCTGCGCCCGGCGCGCTCTTCAGGAGTTGGGGTACGTCCACGTGAACAAGGCAGATCTGGTCAAGGAACTGGAGTCGACGTTCGGCAGCCGCAGAGCGGCAGCGGAAGCACTGGATGCCGTTCTCGACACCATCATCCGGGAAGTGGCCCGGGGTGGGAAGGTCTCGATCACCGGTTTCGGCACGTTCGATCGCGTCGAACGAGCTCCCCGCACCGGCCGCAACCCGCACACGGGGACCTCGGTGCCCATCCCCGAGGTCAAGGCGCCGCGGTTTCGGGCCGGCACCGCGTTCAAGTCCTACGTCAAGGAGCCGCACACCCTGCCCGAGGACGGCACCGCGACCGGTCGTGCCCCCGCTGGCACGGCCGCGGCCAAGAAGTCGGCGTCCGCCTGATCTGACTGCGAGATGCCGGTGATCGTTGTGTCGCACCCGGTGCGCGGGTGTGTTTGGCTTGGCCCATGACCTCATCCCTCGTCGTCGACGGCGGCTCCCCGCTCGTCGGTGACATCGAGGTCAGGGGCGCCAAGAACCTGGTGTCCAAGGCCATGGTCGCGGTGATGCTCGCCGAGGAGGGGTGCCGCCTGCGCGGGGTGCCCGAGATCTCCGACGTGCAGATCGTCAGCGGCCTGCTCGAGCTGCACGGCGTCGTCATCGACTCCACCGATCGTGACGGTGAACTGGTCCTCGATCCGACCAACGTCGAACAGGCCCACATCGCCGACATCGACGCCCACGCCGGATCCTCCCGGGTCCCCGTGCTGCTCTGTGGCCCGTTGCTGCACCGCCTCGGCGAGGCGTTCATCCCCGACCTCGGGGGCTGTCGCATCGGCGAACGCCCCATCAACTACCACCTCGACGTGCTGCGCACCTTCGGGGCGGTGGTCGAGAAGCGCCAGGACGGCCTGCGCCTGACCGCGCCCAACGGACTGCATGCCGCTGACATCCACCTGCCGTACCCGAGTGTGGGCGCCACCGAGCAGGTGCTGTTGACCGCCGTGCGCGCCATCGGTCGCACGACGCTGCGGGGCGCCGCGATCGAGCCCGAGATCATGGACCTCATCGCCATCCTGCAGAAGATGGGCGCGATCATCTCGGTCCAGACCGACCGGGTCATCCTCATCGAGGGGGTCGACCGGCTCGGCGGCTTCGACCACCTGGCGATCCCCGACCGCATCGAGGCCGGCTCCTGGGCCTGCGCGGCCCTGGCCACCCGTGGTGACATCTACGTCCGCGGCGCCCAGCAGCTGCCGATGATGCCGTTCCTCAACGTCTTCCGACGCATCGGGGGCAAGTTCGAGATCGACGACGACGGCATCCGCTTCTGGCACCCCGGGGGCACGCTGAACTCCATCGCCATCGAGACCGACGTGCACCCCGGGTTCATGACCGACTGGCAGCAGCCGCTCGTCGTCGCACTCACCCAGACCACGGGGTTGTCCATCGTCCACGAGACCGTCTACGAGAACCGCCTCGGCTTCACCGACGCCCTCGTCGAGGCCGGGGCACACATCCAGACCTTCCGCGAGTGCCTGGGCGGCTCGCCGTGCCGGTTCGGGCGGGCGAACTACCAGCACTCGGCCGTCATCTCCGGCCCGACCCCGCTGCAGGCTGCCGAGATCACCGTGCCGGACCTGCGCGGCGGGTTCAGCTACGTCATCGCCGCCCTGGCGGCCGAGGGCCGCTCCACGGTGCACGGGATCGACCTCATCCACCGCGGGTACGAGCGCTTCTCCGAAAAGCTCGACAACCTCGGGGCCGTCTACAAGCTCCCCTGACGACCCGATCAGGGCAGCGCAGTCGGGCGCCACTGCCTCAGTGGATGTCCTCGCCGGGCCCGATCCCGGTGATCCACACCCGGGTCGCCGCAGCCCCACTCTCGTCGAGTTCGATGCTCACCCGCTGGCCCACCCGCAGGTGGCGCAGCCCGCTGCGCTGCGCGGCGTCCGGTGGCAGGTCGACCTCCACGCCGTCGTCGAGCAGGGCCGAGCCGGAGCCGTCGTCGGCGATGCGGTGGATGGTGGCCTGCACACCATGAACCGTAGCGCGAGCCAGTGCCCGGGCGCTGTGTGGGCCGAGCCCGAGCCGGGTGGCCTCCGCGAGGGACCGGGCGTCGTCGACGTCGACCCGCAGTCCTGGTAGGTCGAGGTCGAGCCGCACGTGGCCCAGGGCCTCGTGCGCGGCGGCGCTGCCGGCACCGAACGCCGTCCGCACCCCGGCCATCGACTCGCCCCGGGGCACGGTCAGGGTCAACATCGCCGTGCCCAGGCCGTCAGCGTCGGGGACAACCGCTGCCGGATGCCGTCCGGTCGCCTCGAGCGCGACCCTCACCTCCGCGGCGCGCAGCGCGGGGTGGTCGCCCAGCACCACCGCGACACGGGTGGCTCCGGCCGCCGCTGCGACACGGCATCCGGCCGCCACCGCCGCGTCAAGACCCAGCCCGGGGTCGGGGACGAGCCGCGCACCAGCAGGGGTGACCCACGAGGAGACCGTCGGGTCCGAGGTCACGACGAGCACCGGCATCCCCTCGATCGCGTCGAGCAACGCAGAGACGGTGTCGTGGGCGAACGCGTTCGCGAGGTCCCTGCGGGCGGGCTCGGGCAGGGCCAGCCGGCTCTTGGCCAGCGGCCCACCCTTGACTGGGACGACGGCCGCCCACTGCGGAACGAGATCGGGCACGCGCTGATCCTGCCAACACGTGGCGTCATGCTCGACATCGCCGCTGTCGCAGACCACAATGCGGTGACCCGCCCGCACGGAAGGCAGCGCGTGAGCATCCCGACGGACCACTCCAGGCCTCGTGCCTACCGCTTTGTCGTCGCCGTGCTGCGGCCGCTGCTGATGGTCTTCACCAAGCGTCGCTGGTCCGGTCAGGAGAACTTCCCGACCGAGGGTGGTTTCGTCGTCGTCACCAACCACTACTCCCACCTCGACCCGTTCGTGTTCGGGCACTTCCTCGTCGACCACGGCTTCTCGCCCCGGTTCCTCGGCAAGGTCGAGGTCTTCCGCATCCCCGTCGTCGGCTGGATCCTCACCAGGGCCGACCAGATCCGCGTGCACCGCGAGTCGGGCCGGGCCATCCACGCCTTCCGCTCCGCCGTCGAGGCCGTGCGGGCCGGCAAGGTCGTCGCGATCTACCCCGAGGGCACCCTCACCCGCGACCCCGACGTGTGGCCGATGCGGGGGAAGACCGGCGCGGCCCGGGTGGCGTTGGAGACCGGCTGCCCCGTCGTGCCCGTCGTCACGTGGGGCGCCCACGAGATCCTCGGGCCCTACCGGCACTGGCCGCACCTGCTGCCGCGCAAGACGATGGTCGTGCACGCCGGGCCCCCGGTCGAGCTCGACGACCTGCGAGGCCTGCCGCTGACGGCCGAGGTGCTCCAGGACGCCACCGACCGGATCATGGCGGCCCTGACCAACGACCTGGAGGGTGTGCGCGGGGAGCGCGCCCCCGGCATCCGCTTCGACCCCCGCGCAGCCGGCGTGACCCCCATCGGCAAACCACGACCCCTCAAGGAGGCCTCATGACGAGCGCAGCGGTGTACGGCACGGGAAGCTGGGGAACGGCGTACGCGTCGGTGCTCGCGGATGCGGGCACGAGCGTGACGATGTGGGGGCGACGGCAGGAGGTCGTCGACCAGATCAACGCCGGCACCAACGAGGACTACCTGCCCGAGCTGCGCCTGCCCGGCACCATCCGGGCCACGACCGACCCGTTCGAGGCCGCGGCGGGTGCCGACATCGTCGTGCTCGCGGTGCCGTCCCAGACGCTGCGCGCCAACCTCGAGGTCTGGGGATCGGCGCTCCCGTCGTCGGCGGCGATCGTCTCGCTCATGAAGGGGGTCGAGCTGGGGACGACCCGACGGATGTCCGAGGTGATCTCGGAGGTCGGTGGGGTCGAGCCGGAGCGAGTCGTCATCGTGTCCGGGCCGAACCTGGCCCGCGAGATCGCCGTCAAGCAGCCTGCGGCCTCGGTCGTCGCGTCGTCGAGCCCGGCGATGGCCGAGCTCGTCGCCGCTGCCTGCGCGGCGCCGTACTTCCGGCCCTACACCGGCTCCGACGTCGTCGGAACCGAGATCTGCGGCGCGGTGAAGAACGTCATCGCGCTGGCCGTCGGCATGGCCGAGGGCATGGGCATGGGCGACAACTCCAAGGCCTCGATCATCACCCGCGGCCTGGCCGAGACGATGCGCCTCGGCATGGCGCTCGGTGGGGAGGCCCCGACGTTCGCCGGGCTCGCCGGGGTGGGCGACCTCATCGCGACGTGCATGTCGCCGCTGTCGCGCAACCACTCGTTCGGGGTGCGCCTCGGGCAGGGCCTGGCCGTCTCGGAGGTCATTGCCGTCACGAAGCAGACGGCCGAGGGTGTGAAGTCGTGCACCTCGATCCTCGAGCTGGCACGGCACACCGGGGTCGACGTGCCGATCATCGAGCAGGTCGACGCGATGATCCAGCACGACCGCAGCGCCCAGGAGGTCGTCTCGGCCCTGCTCTCGCGCCCCCGCAAGGCCGAAACCGCCTGACC
>NZ_DAORSO010000012.1:19761-29435 GCF_035443565.1 Ornithinibacter sp.
AGGAGGTCGTCTCGGCCCTGCTCTCGCGCCCCCGCAAGGCCGAAACCGCCTGACCGGGTCAGGCCTGGTCGAGGGCCTGGCTCAGGTCGTTCCAGAGGTCGTCGACGTCCTCGATGCCGACCGAGAGCCGCACGAGGTTCTCGGGCACCTGCGGTGGCTCGCTCGGGATGCGGCGTCGCCGCTCCAGCTGGCTCTCCACGCCACCCAGGCTCGTCGAGTACACCCACAGGTGCGTCGACTCGCACACCCGCTGCGCGGCATCCGCCCCGCCCGCGACCTCGATCGACACGATCCCGCCCCATCCCGGATGCCGCACGCGCGTCACCGCGCGATGGCTCGCCAGGCGGGTGGCGAGTTCACGGGCGCTGGCCTGCGCCCGCTCGACCCGAAGGTGCAGGGTGCGCAGTCCACGCAGCGCGAGCCAGACCTCCATCGGGCCGGCGATCGCGCCGGCGAGGGTGCGGTGGGTGAACAGGCGCTCGTGGAGGGCGTGGCCGGTCGGAGTGCTGGCCGTGACGACGGCACCGAGCAGGACGTCGCTGTGCCCGGCGAGGTACTTGGTGACCGAGTGCACGACGACATCGGCCCCGTGCTCCAGGGGGCGCTGCAGCAGGGGAGTGGCGAAGGTGTTGTCGACGACCGAGAGCACCCCGCGCTCGCGGGCGGCGCCGAGCAGCGCCGGCAGGTCGGCGACCTCGAGCAGCGGGTTGGTCGGTGACTCGAGCCAGAGCAGGTCGGCGCCGTCGAGGGCGTCGATCACGGCGGCGGTGTCGGTGACGTCGACCCGGCGCACGGTGGCCGACCCTTCGGCCTCGCGGGCTTCCAGGGTCGCGACGACACCGTTGTAGGCGGCGTCGGGGGCGACGACGGTGCCGCCGTGGGGGAGCAGGGACAGCGCGGCCGACACCGCGGCCATGCCGGAGGCGAACACCAGCGCATCACCGCCCTCGAGATCGCCCAGGGCCTGCTCGAAGGCGCTCCACGTCGGGTTGCCCGAGCGGGCGTACATGACCTCGCCGCCGGCGTGATACGTCGAGCTGAGCACGAGTGGCGCCCCGACCTGCTGGCCGGGGGCGGCGGCTTCACGCCCGAGGGCGACGACGCGGGTCGCGGGTGAGAGGTGGTCGGTGTCGGGGTGCTTGGGGTCGGGGTGCTCGGGCTGGCCGGGAGTCATCGTCACGGCGTCAGGGTATGCGCTCGCAGGTCCTTGCCCCCGATGTGAGTCCTTGCTCCGGTCGTGCGCCGCTGCATGGGCGCACAACCGGAGCAAGGATCTTCCGGCGGAGCAAGGCCCAGCACTCGGGAGCACGGACCTGCATCGGGCCTGCGCCCGGGATCGGGCCCGGTCAGCCGATAGAGTCGACGGCGATGAGCACCGACCCGACCCTGCCTGTCCGTTCCGATGATGCGGGTGCGCCCCGCCGGATCCGCGTCGCCCTCGTGTTCGGTGGCCGCTCCTCGGAGCACGCGGTCTCGTGCGCGACGGCATCCAGCGTGTTGGAGGCGCTCGACCGCGACCGCTACGACGTCGTGCCCGTCGGCATCGCCAAGGACGGGCACTGGGTGCTCGCCCCGGACGACCCGCAGTCGCTGCGCCTCGCGGCGGGGCACACCCCCGAGGTCGCCAGCGGCGCCCCCAGCGTCATCGTGCCGACCAGTGCCACCGACCGCACCTTCGTCGTCCAGGAGCCCGGGCAGCCGCCGCGCACGCTGGGCGAGGTCGACGTCGTCTTCCCGCTGCTGCACGGCCCGTTCGGTGAGGACGGCACGATCCAGGGTCTGCTCGACCTCGCGGACGTGAGGTACGTCGGGTCGGGGGTCACGGCATCCGCGGCGATGATGGACAAGCACGTCATGAAGGTGCTGCTGGCGTCCGCGGGGCTGCCGGTCGGCCCGTACGTCGTCATCACCGACAAGGAGTGGCAGCGCGACCGCGCCGCGGCGATGGATGCCGTGCACGGGCTCTCGTGGCCGGTGTTCGTCAAGCCCGCGCGGGCCGGGTCGAGCATGGGCATCACCAAGGTGTCGCAGCCCGAGGAACTCGAGGCGGCGATCGAGGCGGCCCGCGAGCACGACCCCAAGGTCGTCGTCGAGGCCGCGGTGGTCGGGCGCGAGATCGAGTGCGGGGTGCTCGAGGGGCGTGGCATCGATGCGACCCGCACGAGCGTCGTGGGGGAGTGCATCGTCGTGCAGAACCACGACTTCTACGACTTCGACGCGAAGTACCTCTCGGCCGCGGACGTGCGGTTGGTGACCCCGGCCGAGGTGCCGGATGCCGTGTCGGCCCGGATTCGCGAGATGGCGGCCAAGGCGTTTGACGCGGCTGGCTGCGAGGGTCTGGCCCGGGTCGACTTCTTCCTCACCGAGAGCGGCGACGTGCTCGTCAACGAGGTGAACACGATGCCCGGGTTCACGCCGAGCTCCATGTACCCGCGGATGTGGGCGGCCACCGGGCTGAGCTACCCAGAGCTCATCGACGAGCTCATCGCCCTGGCGCTGGAACGCCGCACCGGCCTGCGCTGACCGCCCTTGCGTCGCACGGCGTCGCTGACGCCGGCTCTGCTGGGCACCGCACCGCCAACCCGTGTCGGGCTGCGCCCCTGGGTGTCCGCTTGGCGTGGCTTGGTGCCACCGTCGGGCCGCGGGTCAGCGGCAGGCGAGGCCGTTGCCGGGAAGCGCGCGCACGGCATCCGCGAAGGCGGGCAGCAGCAACCCCTCCGGCGAGTACGCGCCCGGTACCAGCACCTCGAGCGCGGGGTCGGTGCCGAACGAGGTGAACCGGATGCCGTCGCTCAGCTCCTGCGGGATCCACCCCACCCCGTCCACCTCCAGGCACTCGACATCGGTCGGCGGTGCCGCGCCGACGCCGCAGCGGGCGATGACCGCGGGGTCGCCCCAGGCCGCGACGGCAGGCGACGCGGGCGCGGTGTCAACGCGCGGCATCCCGGAGACCTCCGCGGGGAAGGCCGCCCCAGCCAGCTCGCAGGCGGGGGTCGAACCCCCTGCCGGCACCGAGACCTCGACCGCCGAGGAACATCCGGACAGCACGACGGCGGCCGCGCCGAGCGCAGCCGCCGTCGTCCGGAGTCGGTACCGAATCAGACGTGCACCACGGTGCAGGTGAGGGTTCGGGTGATGCCCTCGACGTCCTGGATCTTGGCGATGACGAGCTTGCCGAGCTCGTCGACCGTGGAGGCCTCGACGCGGGCGATCACGTCGTAGGGGCCGGTGACGTCCTCTGCGAGGGCAACGCCCTCGATCTCGGAGATCGACGCAGCGACGGTCGCGGCGCGGCCGACGTCGGTCTGGATCAGGATGTAGGCCTGTACCACTGGAGTGCCACCTCTTCGTGTCGGGTCTGTGCAGGTCGAGCCGTCGGGCCGGTTGGCCCGGTGCGGCCGGGGCGCCCGTCGTGACCGGCGCTGCCCGCACGCTACCGTGCGAGGGGTCCCCACGTCTCCGGGAGGGTAGGTCACGGTGCGGTTGCGCGACACCAGCGAGGGTGAACTCCTCGCTCGGATCTTCCCGATCTATGCCGGGAGCGGGCACGTCGACGAGGGCTCGGTGCCGGTCGGCCCGGGCGACGACGCGGCCGTGGTCAGCGCCCCCGGCGGCAGCGTCGTCGCGACGACCGACTCGATGGTGTGCGGCCTGGACTGGCGTGACGACTGGTCGAGCGCGCACGACGTGGGGGTGAAGCTCGCGGCCCAGAACCTCGCCGACATCGCTGCGATGGGGGCCGAGCCGACGGCCCTGCTCGTCTCGCTCGCTGCCGACCCCGACCTGGAGGTCGCGTGGGCGGTTGACCTCGCCCGCGGCATCGCCTCGCTGGCGTCCCGGGCGGGGGCGCCGGTGGTGGGCGGCGACCTCTCGGGGGCACCGGCCGGGGTCGTCGTCGTGTCGGTGACGGCGTTGGGTGACCTTCGCGGGCGCGCGCCCGTGCTGCGCTCGGGCGCGCGGCCCGGGGACGTCGTCGCCGTGTGCGGGTCGCTCGGCCGGTCCGGGGGCGGGCTGGCGCTGCTCCACCGGGGTGAGGGAGCGCGCGGCGCGGCCGTCTGGGACGAGCCGGGGTGCAGCGACGGTGACGGGAGCGGGCCGGATGCCGGGTCGTCGCGGTCCGCGGCCGTGCGCGCGTTGGTGACGTACCACCGGGCGCCGGTGCCACCGTGGCAGGCGGGGCCGCGCGCCGCGGCCTCCGGGGCGCACGCTCTCATCGACGTCTCGGACGGGCTGGTCACCGACCTGACCCGGATCGCCCGGGCCAGCGGGGTCGGCGTCGACCTCGACGCAGCCGTGCTGCGCGAGCGGTTCGCCGCAGGGCCGCTCACGGTTGCCCTCGGCGAGCACGAGGCCTGGCACCAGGTGCTCACCGGCGGCGAGGAGCACTCCCTCGTCGGGGCCTTCGCCGACGAGGTCTCGCTGCCGCAGGACCCGGACCACCCGTGGGTCGTCATCGGGCGGGTGCTCGCGGCCGGCCCGGACGGGCCCCGGGTCACCGTCGACGGCGTGGTGCCCGACCACGCGAGGGGATGGGACCACTTCGCCCGCTGAACGGCATCCCGATCTCGCCCAGCCTCCCGAGGGCAACGAAAACGGGCGGCCCCCAAGGGGACCGCCCGGTTCATGGTGCGTGAGGGGACCTCAGCGCTTGACCTTGCCCGCCTTGAGGCAGGAGGTGCAGACGTTGAGCCGCTTCGGGGTCACACCGGCGTCGCCGACGAGCGCCTTGACGCGCTGGATGTTGGGGTTCCAGCGACGCTTGGTGCGGCGGTGCGAGTGCGAGATGCTGTGCCCGAAAGAGGGTCCCTTGCCGCAGACGTCGCAGTTGGCAGCCACGGGTGTACTCCTGAGATGGTGTGATTGATGGTCTTCGGCGGCCCGCACGAGCAGGCTCGCAACCGGACAAGAGTAGCCGAGTCACGCCCGAGCAACCAAAACGCCTCCCCGCGGGCGTCGGCCGTGACGGTTAGGGTGAGGCCGTGCTCGACGTCCTCACTGCTGCCGACGCCCGCCACTGGGCGCTGTTGACTCGTGCGGCGCTCGCGGCCCGACGTACCGAGATCGACGCCCTCAACGTCTTCCCCGTGCCCGACGGCGACACCGGGACCAACCTCTACCTCACCTTCGACGCGGCCATCGACGAGGTGGTCGCCGTCCACGAGGGCGCCGGCATCCTCGGCACCGCCAGCCTGGTGCGCGAGTGCCACACGCTCAAGCGGGCGATCCTGCTCTCGGCGCGCGGCAACTCCGGTGTCATCGTCAGCCAGATCGTCGGGGGCATCTGCGACGTCGTCATCGAGGCCGATGCCGAGGTGGTCGACGCCCCGCTGCTCGCGGCAGCCTTCGCCCGCGGGGCCGCCGCGGCCCGCGCGTGCGTCGCGCACCCGCAGGAGGGCACGATCCTCACCGTCGCGGATGCCGGGGTCGCCGCCGCTGTCGACGCCGCCAACCGCGGTGGGTCGCTGGCCGACGTCGCTCAGGCCGCCGTCGACGCCGCCCGTGCAGCCCTGGCGCGCACCCCCGACCAGCTCGAGGCCCTCGCCCGGGCCGGGGTCGTCGACGCCGGCGGGGCCGGGTGTGTCCTGATGCTCGAGTCGTTCCATCGCGCCATCACCGGGCGCTGGACCGACGACGAGGACAGCCTGCTCGCGGCTGGTCCGGTCCTGCACCGCCGCGACGAGTGGCGTGCCGGCACCGCGGTCGGCACCGGCCCCGCGGCCCACGAGGTGCTGCCCGGTCACGACCCGCTCGACCGCGAGGCCGACCACGGTGGGGACGGCCCGGCATACGAGGTCATGTACCTGCTGAACGCCACGGACGCGGCGGCTGTGGAGACCCTGACCCACACCCTCGACGGGCTCGGCGACTCCCTCCTCGTCGTCGGGGGGCCTGACCTCTGGAACGTGCACGTGCACGTCGACGACCCCGGGGCTGCGGTCGAGGCCGGAATCGCCGCCGGACGCCCCGAGCGGATCCGCATCTCCCACTTCGCCACCCAGTCACGCACCCGCGAACACCCCTCACCCATCGCTGTGGTGGCGTGTGCCGCCGGCCCGGGCATCGCCACCCTGCTGCGCGAGGCCGGGGCCACGGTCGTCCCGTCGGCTGCGGGCCGGCGCGCATCGGCCGGCCAGCTGCTCGCGGCGGTGCGGGCCACGGGCGCGCCGTCGGTGGTGATCCTGCCCGGCGACCGCGACACGCTCATGGCGGCCGGGGTCGCGGCCGAGGCCGCCATGGGCGAAGGCATCGACGCCCATGTCGTGCCGGCCCGCACGACCGTGCAGACCCTGGCCGCGCTCGCGGTCCTGGACCCTGCGCGTGCCGTGCACGCCAACGTCGTCGCGATGACCGGTGCGGCCGTCGCCACCCGCCACGGCGCCGTGTCCGTCGCGACCAAGGAGGCCCTGACCTGGGCGGGCGTCTGCCACCCCGGCGACATCCTCGGCATCGTCGACGGCGACGTCGCCTTCCTCGGCGCCGAGATCGAGGTCGCGGCCCGTGAGGTCCTCGACCGGTTGCTGTCCGCCGGTGGAGAGCTCGTGACCCTCGTCGTCGGGGCCGACGCCGCGCCCGGCCTCGGTGAACGGGCCGCGGCCGCCCTGGAACGCGATCGCCCCGAGATCGAGGTCCTCGTCCTCGACGGGGGGCAACCCGTCTATCCGCTGCTCATCGGGGTGGAGTGAGTTGGCGGTGACCTGACGTGGCGACGGAGTCGAGCAAGCTGGCACCGATCATCGCCACCGCGGCCAAGAAGTTCGCCACGGCCCGCGACATCCACACCGTGGGCGACCTGCTGGCGTTCTGGCCGCGCCGCTACCGCACCCGCGAGAGCGACCTGGGGTCGGTGACGCCCGGCGAGTTCCTCGTCGGTGTTGCCGAGGTCAAGAGCGCGACCACGCGGTCGATGAAGGCGCGCAAGGGCACCATGCTCAACGTCGTCATCACCGACGGCACGCACGACATCGACATCACCTTCTTCAAGGCCTGGGGTCACGAGAAGGTGCTCGTGCCCGGCGCACGCGGCATCTTCGCCGGGGTGGTCGGCACCTACAACAACCGCCTCCAGCTGACCCACCCGGGCTACACGATGCTCGACGACTTCGACGCCGGCGATCGCAAGGACCTCATCCCCATCTACCGCGCGGTCGGGTCGCTGCACACGTGGACCGTCACCGAGAGCGTGCGCCGGGTGCTCGACGTCCTCGACGAGGTGCCCGACCCGATCCCCGAGAGCGTGCGGACCACCCGCCGACTCGTCTCACGCACCCAGGCGCTGCGCGGCATCCACACCCCGAACTCGTGGGAGGAGGTCGAGCAGGCCCGGCGGCGGCTGCGGTACGAGGAGGCGTTCGTCCTCCAGGTGACGTTGGCGCAGCGGCGCCGCACGGCATCCGGGCAGGTGACCCGGCCCCGCGCGACGAGGTCGGGGGGCATCCTCGAGGCCTTCGACTCCCGGCTGCCGTTCAAGCTGACCGCGGGGCAGCGCGAGGTCGGCGCGACGATCGCCGACGAGATGGCCCGCGAGGTGCCGATGCACCGTCTGCTCCAGGGTGAGGTGGGCTCGGGCAAGACCGTCGTCGCCCTGCGGGCGATGCTGGCCGCGGTGGATGCCGGGGGGCAGGCGGCGCTGTTGGCGCCCACCGAGGTGCTCGCCGGGCAACACCACCGCACGATCACCACGATGCTCGGTGACCTCGCCGACGGGGGGATGCTCGGTGGTGCCGAGAACGCGACCCGGGTGGCCCTGCTGACGGGTAGCCAACCCACGGCCGTGCGCCGCCGGACCCTGCTCGACGTCGCCAGTGGTGACGCCGGAATCGTGATCGGCACGCACGCCCTGCTCCAGGAGAACGTCGACTTCTTCGACCTCGCGCTCGTCGTCGTCGACGAGCAGCACCGGTTCGGGGTCGAGCAGCGCGACGCACTGCGCGGCAAGGGAGTCGTGCCGCCGCACGTCCTGGTGATGACGGCGACGCCGATCCCGCGCACCGTGGCGATGACGGTGTTCGGCGACCTCGAGACCTCCACCCTGCGAGAACTGCCTGCCGGGCGGGCGCCGATCACCACCCACGTCGTGCCGGAGGAGCGGCCGGGGTGGATGGCCCGCACCTGGGAGCGGGTGGCCGAAGAGGTCCGGGCCGGTCGCCAGGCCTACGTCGTCTGCCCGCGGATCGGCGATGACGGCACCGGTGACGGCTCCATCGTGGGCATCACCGACGGGGCCGACCTGCGCGACGAGGTCGTGCCCGACGATGACGGCACTGGTTCCGGCCAGGCGGCTGCGGCACCGCCTCGGCCATTGAAGAGCGTCTACGCCGTGCACGCGGCGCTGCTCGAGCAGCCCGCCCTGGCCGGGTTGTCGATCGGCGTGCTGCACGGCCGGCTCAGTGCCGAGGACAAGGACGCCATCATGCTGCGGTTCCAGCAGGGCGATCTCGACGTGCTCGTCTCGACCACCGTCATCGAGGTGGGGGTCGACGTCGCCAACGCCAGCGTCATGGTCGTCATGGATGCCGACCGGTTCGGTGTCTCGCAGCTGCACCAGCTGCGGGGGCGGATCGGTCGCGGTGGGCACCCCGGGCTGTGCCTGCTCGTCACCGGCACCGACGCGGAGCCGGCGATGACGCGCCTGTCGGCCGTGGCGGCCACCACCGACGGCTTCGAGCTGGCCCGGCTCGACCTGTCACAGCGGCGCGAGGGGGACATCCTCGGCGCGGCGCAGCACGGGCGGCGCACGCAGCTGGAGTTCCTGCACATCCTGGAGGACGAGGACGTCATCGTCGATGCCCGTGAGGACGCCTTCGCCCTCGTCGCCGCCGACCCCGACCTCACCGACCACCCCGAGCTCGCCGAGGCCGTTCGTGCCCGGGTCGACGCCGAGCAGGCCGCCTACCTGGAGCGTGGCTGATGACCCGCATCATCGCCGGAACCCTCGGGGGTCGCACGCTGCGCACTCCACCCGGATCGGGCACCCGGCCGACGAGTGACCGGGTTCGCGAGGCCCTGTTCAGCGCGCTCGACGCCCGCGGCGCCGTGGCCGGTGCACGGGTGCTCGACCTCTATGCCGGGTCAGGGGCCCTGGGGCTCGAGGCCGCCAGCAGGGGAGCGGAGTCGGTGCTGCTCGTGGAGTCCGACCGGCGTGCGGCCGACGTCATCGCGGGCAACGTGCGCGAGCTGGGGGTGGGTCAGCGGGTGCGAGTGTCTCGCTCGACGGTCGACGCTGCCTTGGCGCGCGCGGCGGGGGAGCCGGAGCAGGTCGACCTGGTGTTCATCGACCCTCCCTACGACGTCGACGAGGGCGCCCTGGGCGCCGTGCTGGCCCGGCTCGCGTCAGGGTGGCTGCGCCCCGCGGCGCTCGTGGTCGTCGAGCGGTCGAAGCGCAGCCCCGAGCCGACCTGGCCCGAAGGGCTCGAACGGGACGGCAAACCCCGAAAGTACGGCGAGACCACGATCTGGCTGGCCCGCCCCGCAACCTGACCCACCCGGCATCCGGCCGTGCCCACCCTCCCCGTCACCGGCATCCACGATCCCAGCATCCAGCCTCGACCAGAGGTTGCGACTTCGTGCGACTTCGGTGCGGAGTTTGCGTGTTTTCGGCCCTCCCAGCGCACCGAAGTCGCACGAAGTCGGTTGCTCGGGCACATTTCGGTCGGCGAATTGGTGACGATGGGTCA
>NZ_DAORSO010000012.1:29535-32792 GCF_035443565.1 Ornithinibacter sp.
CACGAAGTCGGTTGCTCGGGCACATTTCGGTCGGCGAATTGGTGACGATGGGTCAATGACAGACATCGAGATCCCCCGACCCACTTCCGGCGACGTCATCGAGCTGATCCTCGACGACCACCGCCTCTTCGAGGACCTGCTGCGCGAGTGCCGCCGCAGCGACGCCGACCGCGCCGCCGCCCGCCAGGCGCTGGCTGAACTGCTCGTCGCGCACGCCGTGGCCGAGGAGGAGAAGGTCTACCCCGACCTGCGCCGCGCCCGCGCCATCGGCGCCCACGAGGAGGAGCACAGCGAGGAGGAGCACGCCGAGATCAACGAGGCCCTGCTCGCGTTCCTGGAGGCCAAGGGCACCGACACCCAGAAGTACGACGACGCCCTCGAAGAGCTCGCCACCGCGGTGAACCACCACGCGGGGGAGGAGGAGACCGACATCCTCAACCCGGCCCGCGAGGACCTGTCCATCGACCGCCGCGAGTCACTCGGGGTCGCCTGGGCGACGCGCCGCAACCAGTTGCTCGAGGAGGGCTGCGCCTCCGCCGAACAGGTGGCGGCCCTGCTCGCAGAGGCGGTGGACGAGGGCGTGCTCGCCCCGGAGGAGGCTCGCGAGGAGGCCGACGCCGTCAAGGACGCAGCGAAGGCGAAGGCGAAGGAGATCGAGGAGGCCGCCAAGAAGTAGCGTGGGGGTGTGACCGACACCGTGCGCCGAGCCGTGTGCCCAGGCTCCTATGACCCCGTGACCCACGGTCACCTCGACGTCATCGCCCGGGCTGCGGCGATCCACGACGAGGTCGTCGTGGCTGTGCTGCACAACCCGGCCAAGGCGGGGACGTTCAGCGTGCACGAGCGGATCGCGTTCATCGAGCGGGGTGTCGCCGAGCGTCTCGGTCCTGGCGCTGGTGCCGGTGCTGCCGACAACGGCACCGGCGCTGCGGGCACGGTGCGGGTCGAGGCCTTCGCCGGCACGTTGCTCGTCGACGTCTGCCGCGACCTCGACGCCTCGGTGATCGTCAAGGGGCTGCGCGGCTCCACCGACTTCGAGTACGAGCTCCCGATGGCGCTGATGAACCGCCACCTCACCGGCATCGAGACGGTCTTCATCCCGGGCGACCCGGCGCTGGCGCACGTGTCGAGCTCGCTCGTCAAGGAGGTCGTGCGCTTCGGCGGCGACGTGACCGGCCTGGTGCCGGACGAGGTGCGCGACGCCCTTGTCGACCGCCTGCGTGCCGACGGCTGAGACGCCCGCGCGCCACTCGGGTTTCCGCCCGGACATCGAGGGCCTGCGCGCGGTCGCCATCCTCACCGTCCTGGCCCATCACGCGGGCCTGCCGCTGCATGGCGGGTTCATCGGCGTCGACATCTTCTTCGTCATCTCCGGCTTCCTCATCACCGGGTTGCTCGTCACCGAGCTGTGGACCACCGGGACGATCTCCTGGTCGCGGTTCGTCGGTCGACGGATCCGGCGCCTGCTGCCCGCCGCGGTGCTCGTCCTGGTTCTCACCTCGCTCGTGTCGTACCTCGTGGTGCCCGGGTTGCGACGGCGCGACATCGGGGTCGACATCGCGGCATCCGCGGCCTACGTCGTCAACTGGGTGTTCGCCCGGCGAGAGGTCGACTACCTCGCCTCCGACATCCGCCCCTCACCCGTGCAGCACTTCTGGTCGCTGGCCGTCGAGGAGCAGTTCTACGTCCTGTGGCCGCTGCTGCTCATCGTGCTGGCCCTGGTCGTGCGGCGCCCGAGCCGCCGGGTCGTGCTCGGCGCGCTCGGGGCGCTCGTCGCGGTCTCCTTCGTCTGGTCGATCTGGTTCTCGGACACCTCCCCCCGGCCGGCGTTCTTCACGACGACCACCCGGGTGTGGGAACTCGGGGTGGGGGCGATGCTCGCGGTGACGCTCGCTGGGAGGCCGCGACCGGCATCCCCAGTTCGTGGCGCGAGGGTGCTCGGCTGGGCGGCCCTGCTCACCCTGGTGGCGGTGGCTTTGCTGCTGCCCGACGGCATCGACTGGCCGGGGGCCTGGGCACTGCTGCCGACGGTGCCGACCGCGGTGCTGCTGTGGCTCGGCTGGCAGTCGGGCGGCGGCCACGGTGCGGGCCAGGTGCTCGGGTGGCGGCCGATGGTGTGGATCGGCGGGTTGTCGTACTCGATCTACCTGTGGCACTGGCCGTTCATCGTGCTCGGGGAATGGACCGCGGATGCCGTGGGCACCACCCTCCCGGCCTGGGGCAAGGTCGCGCTCGCCGTCGCATCGATCGCCCCGGCCTGGCTGTCGTGGCGCTTCGTCGAGACGCCCATCCACCACGGTCCGTGGCTGCGCGAGCGCCCGCGGGCCCTGCTCGTGAGCGGGCTGGCACTGTCGCTGGTGGGCGTGCTCGCGGCCCTGCCCCTGCTGCCGCTGCGCTCACCGTTCACGACGACGCCCCCGGACGGGGTGGTCGTCGTGGCTGACCTCGGTGCGGCCACCGTGGTCCCCGGGCGGGTTGTCACGGATGTCGACGACCCCGGTTGGGTGACGCCTGACCCCCTCGTGGCCGGTGAGGACCGGCCGGCCGCCGACGTCGATCGCTGCCAGGTCGACCATGCCGCCACCGAGCCGGTGGCGTGCACGTTCGGGGACCCCGACGGGGCGAGGACGATCGCCCTCGTCGGTGACTCCAAGGCGATGCAGTGGCTGCCTGCCCTCGAGGCGGTCGCGGCCGAGCGCGGGTGGCGGATCGTCACGTGGGGCAAGTCAGCATGCGCGTTCGCCGCTGCGCCAGCGGCCGAGGCGGGGGTTGCCTACCCCGAGTGCGACGCCTGGAACGAGGCCGTGGTGCGCTCGCTCGACCAGGAGGCTCCGGACGTCGTGGTGACGTCGGGGGTGGCTCGCAGTGCGTGGGCGGGAGAGGCCACCGACCGTGGGCTGCTCGTGCAGGGGTACGCCGACCGCTGGCGGTCGCTCACGGATCGGGGTGTGCCCGTCGTCGTCGTCGGGGACAGCCCGCTCTCACCGGACGACCTCGACATCTGTGCGGCCCGCAACCCGCGAGAGCTCGGGCGCTGCACCTTCGAGGCGCAGCCGGCGGTCGCGGGCAGCGGGTTGCCGGTGCAGCAGGATGCCGTGGCGCTCGTCGCTGCTGGCTCGGCACCCGATGCTCAGGCAGGTCCGGATGTCGCGCTGCTCGACCTCACCCCGTGGATCTGCCCCGGTGGGCAGTGTCCCGTCGTCATCGGCCACGTCGCGGTGCACCGGGCCGGGGACCACGTCACCGCCACCTACGCC
>NZ_DAORSO010000013.1:0-9191 GCF_035443565.1 Ornithinibacter sp.
ACCTGGAAGCGGTAGATCACCAGCGGGTGGTAGTGCAGCAGCAGCGGCCGCAGCTCGTCGGGGGTCTGGCTGAGGTCCCACACCTCGCGGTCGAGGAAGAAGTCGTCCTGGGGGTGGATCTGCAGGCCCTCGTCGAACGGGATGTGCATGCCCGCCGCGCAGGCCGCCCACTCCGTGACCTCGTCCTCGGTGACCTTGAGGCGATGGGCCAGGCGGGCGTACTCGTCGGCGTGGTGCTCCTGCGCCCAGCGCACCCACGACACCGCCTGCTCGAGGTTGTAGCGGGCCATGACGTTGGTGAACAGGTTGTTGTTGACCACCGTCGTGTACTCGTCGGGACCGGTCACTCCGTGGATGTGGAACGAGCGTTCCCCGTTGCTGCGCCAGAAGCCGAGGTCGGCGTAGAGCCGAGCGGTCTCGACGAGGATGGCCAGGCCGTGCCGCACGAGCAGTTCCTCGTCACCGGTGGCGCTGACGTACTGCACGAGCGCGTGCGCGACGTCGGCGTCGATGTGCACCTGGGCGGTACCGGCGGCGTAGTACGCCGAGGCCTCCTCACCGTTGATGGTGCGCCAGGGGAAGAGGGCCCCGCGCTGGCTCATCTCCGCAGCCCGCTCACGAGCGGCGGGCAGCATCCGGCTGCGGAAGAGCATGAGGTTTCGGGCCAGCTCGGGCCGGGTGTAGGTGAGGAAGGGGGCGACGTAGACCTCGGTGTCCCAGAAGTAGTGGCCCTCGTACCCCGAGCCGGTGACCCCCTTGGCCGCCACCCCGAGCCCGTCGGCCCGGGCGCTGGCCTGGGCCAGGGTGAACAGGTTGAAGCGAATGGCCTGCTGCACGGCATCCGAGGTCTCGTCTCCGGTGTCGACCTCGACGTCGGCGGAGGCCCAGAACGCGTCGAACCAGTCACGCTGCTCAGCCAGCCAGTGCTCGTTGTCGACCCGGGCTGCCCGGTCCAGGGTGCGGCGGCACCGGTCGGACAGCTCACGAACGGGCAGGCCGCGCGAGGTGTGGTACGCCACGGTCTTCTCGATGCGCAGCGTGCTGCCCTCGCGGGCGTCGACGCGAAAGACCATCTTCGTCAGGTCCGGCTCGTCGCTCATGACGACCTCGTACGGGTCGGGTGTCGACACGGCGTGGTCGGCGGCCACGGCGACGGTCATCCGGGAGTTGGCGCACTGGTAGCCCAGCATCATCCGGTCGTCCTTGGCCATCTGCAGCCGCGGCTCGAGCACCCGGCCCTCGAAGGCCGCCGCCTTGCGTGGGTCGGCCAGCCCCGTGCCGGCGGCCGCCTGCCCGTGGTACTCGTCGACCCCGTCCTGACGGTTCAGCAGCTGGGAGGACACCACCACCGGGGCGTCGCCGGAGAGCATGCTCACCTCGAGCGTGAGCAGGACGAGGTGGCGCTGGGTCATCGACACCATCCGCGTCGAGACGACCTTGACGCGCTTGCCCGACGGGGTGCGCCACACCAGGGATCGACGCAGGACTCCGTCACGGAAGTCCAGCGACCGCTCGTAGCTCTCGAGGTCGGCCGTGCCGATGACCAGCGGCTCGTCGTCGACGTAGAGCTTCATGAGCTTCGCGTCAGGGGCGTTGACCAGGGTCTGCCCTGTGCGGGCGAACCCGTAGGCCGCCTCCGCGTGCCGGATCGGCCAGGTCTCGTGGAAGCCGTTGATGTACGTCCCGTGCTCGTGGGCGTGGCGACCCTCCTCGGGGTTGCCACGCAGCCCGATGTAGCCGTTGGCCACGGTGAACAGCGTCTCGGTGACCCCGAGGTCGGCGCGTTCGGGGTCGCACTCCACGAGCCGCCACGGGTCGGCGGGGAAGCGGCTGCGGTCCAGCGGGTCCGCCGAGGTCTGCGCGGTGCTCACGCCAGCTCGCCGAGGTCCGCGACGACGAGGTGCGCCCCGGCATCCGTGAGGGTCTGCGCGCCTGCCCCGCGGTCGACGCCGATGACGAGTCCGAACTCGCCGGCCGCCCCGGCGCGAACGCCCGACACGGCATCCTCGACGACGACGGAGCGGGCGGGTGTGGCGCCGCACGCCGTGGCTGCGTGGACGAACGTGTCGGGAGCCGGCTTGCCCGGCAGTCCGAGCTCGGTGGCAACCCGGCCGTCGACGACGGTGACGAAGCGTCCGGCCAGGCCGGCGGCCTCCAGCACCGCCGGGGCGTTCGCCGACGACGAGACGACCGCGAGCGGCATCCCGAGGTCGCGCAGGTGGTCCAGCAGCGCCACCGATCCCGGGAACGGTGACACCCCGTCGCGTTCGAGGACGGCGTTGAAGGCGTCGTTCTTGCGGTTGCCGAGTCCGCACACGGTGTCGAGGGTGGGGGCGTCGCTCGGGTCGCCCTCGGGCAGGTCGATGCCGCGTGCGGTGAGCAGGTCCCGCACGCCGTCGTAGCGCGGCTTGCCGTCGACGTGGGCGAAGTAGTCGTCGTCGGTGTAGGTCGAGGTGTCGGCGGCGGGGTCCTCCCACGACGAGAGGAAGGCGTTGAACATCTCCGACCAGGCCCGCATGTGCACCTCCGCCGTGGGGGTGAGGACCCCGTCGAGGTCGAAGAGGACCGCGTCGTGGTCGGGCCAGGTCACCGGGTTCATACCGCTCATGAGAGACAACGCTAGGGACTGCGAGAGCGCTTGCGCAATCCGTCGGCGCCGCCTTCCCGAAGGCCGGTCCGGGGCGTCGCTGGGCTACCGTTCTGGGTGTGAGCCAGCCGGTGCGCCTGCCCTTCGACCCGATCGCGCGGGCGAGCCAGTTGTGGCGCGAGCGCTGGGGTGAGGAGTCGCACGCCTCGTCGATGGCCACGGCGACGTCGATCATGCGCGTCCAGCAGCTGCTCCTCGCCCAGTTCGACGCCATCGCGGGTCGCCAAGGGTTGACCTTCGCGCGCTACGAAGCACTGGTGCTGCTCACCTTCAGCCGCGACGGGCGCCTCTCGATGTCCCGCATCGGGGAGCGCCTCATGGTGCACCCGACGAGCGCGACGAACATCGTCCAGCGCCTGGTGGCCCAGGGGTTCGTCGAGCGGGTGCCCAACCCCGCCGACCGTCGTGGCGCGTTCGCGGTGATCACGGATGCCGGTCGCGCGGCGATGGAGGCGGTGACCCGTGATCTGGAGGCGGCCGACTTCGGGCTCTCGATGCTCGACGCCGAGCAGCACGACGTGCTGTTCGGACTGCTTCGTGAGGTCCGCGTCGGGGCAGGCGACTTCGAGGCCTGACGGGGGTTCTCCCGCCGTGGGATTTGTCGGGAGGGTGGGGCGTTTGTCATGGTGGAGGGACGCCGTGGCGCGTTTTCCGCGTCGGTGACCCCCCTTGTCAACCCGAAGGACCCCATCCCCATGACCACGATCGTGAAGAGCGTCGTCGGTGCACTCCTCGCCGTTCTCGGCCTGGTGCTCACCGTCATCGGCGCCTGGTTCGCGACCCAGCTGGGGTCCTCGGGCACCGCGCAGTTCACCGCCCGACCGGCGACGACCGACCCGGTGATCATCCGGCCCTCGGTGCTCAACCGCGTCGAGTCCGACGTCGTCGTGACCGCCACCCCCGCCGAGGGTGCCACGGTCTGGATGGCCCTGGCCAACCCTTCGGATGCCGCTGACGTGCTCGGCGACGCCCGCATCGTGTCCGCCACGGGGGTCGGGGTTCGCGACTGGGTGTTGCTGACCCGGACGGTGGGGTCCGGCGAGCCTCCCGCCCTGGGCCTTGCCGACCTGTGGCGCCAACAGGACTCCGCCCAGGGGCCGGTGACCCTGACGGTCAAGCAGGCCCAGGCGCCCGAGGCACTCGTCATCGCCACCGAGGGCGGGCCGCTCGAGACCGTGACCTTCACCGTCACGGACAAGACGTGGTTCGTCGAGGCCGTCGTCGCCGTCCTGGCCGGACTCTTCCTCGTCGTGGCCGGAGTGGCGTTGGCATGGCCCAGCCGCCGATCCACCGAAGAAGCGCCCACCGAGGAGGTCACCCGATGACCCGCCGCACGACATCCGCCGTTGCCGCCGCCACCCTGGCCAGTGCCCTGCTCCTCACGGGCTGCGGCACGCAGGACGCCCTCGTGGGCCTGCGCCCGGCGCCAGCCGAGAAGTCCGTCTCCGCGCCGCTCGGGGACGAAGGCGCCGCCGACATCGCCGCCCGGGTCCTGGCGCAGGCGGAGGCGCCCGTCGAGGGTGACGCCAAGAAGGCGGCCGCAGCCCGTGCGGTCTTCCTTGCGGGTGACGCTCTGACCGTGGCCAATGCGAAGGCGGCCCGTGGCGCGGCACCCGCGGCCACCCCTGACCTCGCGGTTGCACCGAAGCCGACGATCGTCGGCCAGTCGCAGGGTCGGGCCTGGCCCCGTGCCATCGTCGCGTCGACCCTCGACGAAGCGACGAACACCCAGATGCTGCACGTCCTGGTCTCCGAGAAGCCCGACCAGCCGTTCAAGATCGTCTCGAGCGTGCCGATGTTCGCCGGCGCCACGCTTCCCGCGGTGGCCCCGGAGAACGCCGGCTCCCCGATGGTGGAGGTCACCGACGGCGAGGGGCTCCCGGCCACGCCGGAGGCGGTCATCAAGGCCTACGCGGCAGCCCTGGCCTTCCCCAAGCCCGTGGCGACGAAGGCCGTCTCCGTCGACAACGCGTTCGCCAACTCCCTGAAGACCACCGCCGCGGCCCAGGCCAAGGCGCTCGGCAAGCTCGGCACCCTGACCCAGGTGCACACGCCCGAGCTGAAGAACGCCGTGTCCTTCCGCCTCGCCGACGGAGGAGTGGTCACCTTCGGCCTGATGAAGCGCACGGACACCCTGGCCGTGACCAAGGCTGCCAAGGAGCTCGTCCTGCCCGCCGAGTACGCCAAGCTGACCGGCAAGAAGAAGGTGACGAAGTCGCTCACCCTGAACAACCTCGAGACCTTCGTCATGCTCATCCCCCCGACGGGGCAGGCATCGGTCATCGGTGGGGCCGAGCTGCTCGTCTCCGGCAAGGCCCTGTGATCGCGCAGCCCTGCGCGTTTGAGAGAATCTGCGCATGAGCGAGACCACCCCGCCCGCGGGTACCCGCGGCGCCGTCGACCTGTCCTCCGTTGCCGGCCTGACGGCCCCCTCCGCAGCCACGGCAGGCAGTGGGATGCCGGCCGGCCCGGTTCCCGGCCAGCCGCCGGCCGCGCGCCCCGCGGTTCCCGGGGGTCTGGTCGTCGAGGTCACCGCAAGCAACCTCCAAGAGGCACTGAACCGCACCCTGCAGGTTCCCGGCGTCCTGGTGCTGTGGGGCTCGGCCTACTCCGCGACCCGCGAGCTGCTCGACACGGTCGTCTCGGTCGCGGCGTCGCTCGAGGGTCGCGTCCTCGTGCTCAGCGCCGACCTGTCGGCATCCCCCGAGCTGCTCCAGGTCTTCCAGCCGTTGCTCGTCCAGGCGTTCGGGCAGCCGAGCGTGCCGGCGACCTTCGGTCTGCTCCAGGGTCAGCCGGTGCCGCTCTTCCCCGGCATCCAGCCCGAGGCCGAGGTGCGTGCGGTCATCGACCAGCTGCTCCAGGCAGCCGTGCAGAACGGCATCGCCGGTCGCGTCGAGCTCGAGCCGGTCGAGGGCGCCGAGGACGACGCGCTCCCGCCGCTGCACGAGGCTGCGTTCCAGGCGATCGAGCGCGGTGACCTTGCTGGGGCGGCCGCCGCCTATGAGCAGGCGCTCGCCGAGAACCCCAAGGACCACGACGCCGAGCTCGGCCTGGCCCAGGTGGGCCTGATGCAGCGCACGACCGGCGTCGACCTGACGGCGGCCCGGGCTGCAGCCGCGGCCGACCCTGCCGACGTCGACGCCGCGTGCGTCGTCGCCGACCTCGACGTGCTCGGTGGCCACGTCGAGGACGCCTTCGCCCGGTTGCTCGACCTCGTGCGGACCAGCGAAGGTGCTGACCGAGACAAGGCCCGCACGCACCTGCTCGAGCTGTTCTCGGTCGTCGGCAACCACGACGAGCGGGTTCGCAAGGGGCGCACCGCCCTGATGAGTGCCCTCTTCTGATCCTGGTGGCAGCGACCCTCATCGACGACCACCTCCGGTTCCGGCTCGACGACGTCGACCCGGCCGTCACGGCCGTCGTCCTCCAGTGCGAGCGAGCCGTTCCCGGCCCGCGCGAGTTCACCCGTGATGGCGCGGGCTGGTGCCTCGACCTGCCGGTGCCGAGCCTGCAGCGCATCGAGTACCGCTTCGCCGTCGGTCGCGGTGACGCCGTCGACATCGTGCTCGACCCCGCCAACCCCCTCACCGTGCGCACCGCGTTCGGGGACCGGTCGGTGGTCGAGCTGCCCGGCTACGTGCCGCCGTGGTGGCTGTCGGCGCCCGCCGTCCCCGGACGGTTGGACCCGCACACCCTCACCGGTGAGACCACCCACGAGGTGCCCGTCACCGTCTGGATCCCGCAGGACCTGCCCGACACCGAGCCGGCTCCGTTGCTGCTCGTGCACGACGGGCCCGAGTACGACCAGCTCGCGTCGATCACCACCTACAGTGCAGCCCTCATCGCGACGGGGGTGCTGCCACCTCACCGTGTTGCCCTCGCGGCCCCGGTGATCCGTGATGCCTGGTACTCGGGCTCACCCCAGTACCTGCGCACGATCGCGGCCACCGGTCTCGACGGGTTGGGCGAGCGGTATGCCGTGCGCGGCCCGGTCGTGGTCGCAGGCGCGAGCCTCGGCGGGCTGACCGCGGTGCTGCTCGGGCTGCTGGCGGCACCGCGGGTCGGCGGGGTGTACTCGCAGTCCGGGTCGTTCTTCCAGGTGCGCCACGACCTCGACGAGAGCGGCTACCCCTTCTTCGGGCGGATCTCACGGCTCGTGCAGAGCGTGCTCGACATGCGCGAGACCGAGCACCCCCTCGTCGTCGGCATGTCGTGCGGGGCCATCGAGGAGAACATGGCCAACAACCGTGACATGGCGGCGGCCCTGCGTCGGGCCGGGCACACGGTCGAGCTGACCGAGGTCGCCGACCTGCACAACTACACGGCCTGGCGCGATGCACTCGATCCCGGCCTGACCCACGTGCTGCGCACCGTCTGGGGCGAGACCGACTGATCCTCTCGCGGGCAGTGCTTGCGAGAGGGGGTGGTGACCGGCAAGGTGTGCGCATGGAGACGAGCGCCGTGCGGTTGCAGGTTCCCGGGCACGACGTCGACCTCGAGGTCGTCCGCTACGGAGCGTGGGGGCGGCCGGTGCTGCTCTTCCCGTCCGAGGGTGGATCGGCCCGAGACGCGCAGGGCAACGGCATGCTGGATGCCGTGCGCCCCCTCATCGAGGCAGGTCGGGTCAGCCTGTTCTGCGTCGACTCGATGGACGGGTGGACGTGGTCGGCCAATGACCAGCCGACCGAGGAGCGGGCCCGCCGGGCGCAGACCTACACGGCGTGGTTGTCGCAGCAGGTGCTGCCGTGGATCCAGGAGCAGGTCGGTGGGGGACAGGAGATCATCACCGTCGGCGTCTCGCTGGGCGCCTACCACGCCGTGCACCTGACCTTTCAGCGCGCAGACGTCGCACCGATGGCCATCGGCCTCTCGGGCAACTACGACCCGACGAGCTGGAACGGCTGGGGTGAGCTCGGCGACGCGACGTACTTCGCGAACCCCACGGCGTACGTGGCGAACATGGACGGTGACCACCTCGACTGGATCAGGTCGCGTGTCTCCGTGCTGCTCGTCGTCGGCGAAGGCCCCTTCGAGGTCTCACCCACCCGGTCGCTGCCGGCCACCCGGGAGTTCGCGGCCCTGCTGGCCGACAAGGGGATTCGCCACGAGCTCGACGTGTGGGGCCACGACAGCGCGCACGACTGGCCGTGGTGGCAGCGCCAGCTTGCTCATCACCTCCAGCGTTTCGTGTGACGTGACCACCGCGGCCCGCCGCGACACCGCCGTGGTGCGCCACGGCATCCGACGCGTAGTTCCACCCGAGGAGTAGGAGACCACTCATGGCCACACGAACCGACCACCTCGTCGGGTTGCTTCTCGGTGCCGAGGAGGACTGGCCGACGGCATTCGAGGCGCTCGCTCGGCGTCTCGGGGTGCTGAAGCCGCCCGGCGGCGGTGAGCACACGATCACCACGGAGCGGCTCACGATCGAGCCGTTCAACCTGCGTGACAAGGCCCGCCAGGAACTGGTGATCGACCGGTTGGCCCACTGGTACTACCACCCGCGCGAGTGGCTGAAGAAGGTCGCGCTCATGGACGACGTGTACCTGCTCAACAGCCCGTTCACGTTCCAGTCGATGGAGAAGCACTCGGCCTACTGCGCCCTGATCCGGCTCGGCATGCACGTGCCCGAGACGGTGCTCGTGCCCTACAAGCACCCCGTGGACAACGCGCGGTGGGCCTACACGTCCTCGCGCTACAACCAGTCCTTCGACCTCGACGAGGTGGCCGAGCCGCTCGGGTACCCGCTGTACATGAAGCCCTTCGACGGCGGGGGCTGGCGAGGTGTCTCGCAGGTCAAGGACCGGGCCGACCTGCACCGCTCCTACGACGACTCCGGCGAGATGCTCATGCACCTGCAGGCCTCGGTGCCTGACTACGAGCACTTCGCGCGGTCTCTGACCATCGGCCCCGAGACCATGGTCATGAAGTTCCGCCCCGACGAGCCGATGCACGAGCGGTATGCCGTCGCGCACGACTTCCTCTCCCCGGAGGTCGGGCGCGAGACCCGGACGATCTCGCAGACGGTCAACGCGTTCTTCCGCTGGGAGTTCAACTCCTGCGAGATGCTCGTCAAGGACGGCATGGTCTACCCGATCGACTACGCGAACGCGTGCCCGGACGTCGCGGTGACCTCGCTGCACTACTACTTCCCGTGGGCGATGAAGGCGCTGCTGCGCTGGTCGACGTTCTGCGTGGTCACGGGGCGGGTGGCGAAGACGCAGGTGGACACCGGGCCGTGGTTCGAGATCGCCGACGACGAGGCGCTGGACTACCAGGCCAAGCTCGAGGCCTACCAGGCGCTCGCCGACGACCACTTCGAGACCGAGCGCTACGCCGAGTTCTGTGACAGCACGCTCCCGCACGTCGACGACATGGTGCTCGAGTGGATCGAGGGGCCCGACTTCCGCTCGTTGCTGCAGTCGACGATCCAGCAGACGTACCCGCCGCACGAGTGGGAGCGGTTCGAGGGCCACTTCGGTGGGCTGCTCGGGATGTGGGTGTCCGATGAGCGCCGGATTCGCGGGGCCGACGCCTGACGGGC
>NZ_DAORSO010000013.1:9291-15604 GCF_035443565.1 Ornithinibacter sp.
AGCCGAGGGCTGCTGAGACGACGTCCTTGGCCTCGGCCTGCACCTGGGCCAGGTGCTCGGGGCCACGGAAGGACTCGGCATAGATCTTGTAGACGTCCTCGGTGCCACTGGGCCGGGCCGCGAACCACGCCGACTCGGTGACGACCTTGAGGCCGCCGATCGCCGCACCGTTGCCGGGAGCCGCGGTCAGCTTGGCCGTGATCGGCTCACCGGCGAGGGACTGCGCGCTGACGTCGTCGGGTGACAGCGCACCGAGCTTGGCCTTCTGCTCGCGGTTGGCAGCGGCGTCGATGCGGGCGTACGCCGGCTCGCCGTGCCGGGCGGTCAGCGCCCGGTAGTGCTCGCTCGGGCTCGTGCCCGTCGTGGCCTGGATCTCGGAGGCGAGCAGGGCCAGCAGGATGCCGTCCTTGTCGGTGGTCCACACCGACCCGTCGTGGCGCAGGAACGACGCACCGGCCGACTCCTCACCACCGAACGGCCCCGAGCCGTCGAGCAGGCCGGGCACGAACCACTTGAACCCGACCGGCACCTCGACGAGCCGCCGCCCGAGGTCGGCCGCCACCCGGTCGATCATCGAGCTCGACACGAGCGTCTTGCCGATGAAGCCATCCGCCCGCCACTGCGGCCGCGCCCCGCCGTAGAGGTACTGGATCGCGACGGCGAGGTAGTGGTTGGGGTTCATCAGGCCGGCATCCGGGGTCACGATGCCGTGGCGGTCGGAGTCGGCGTCGTTGCCCGTGGCGATGTCATAGGAGTCGCGCTGCGCGATGAGGCTGGCCATCGCCGAGGGGGAGGAGCAGTCCATCCGGATCTTGCCGTCCCAGTCCAGCGTCATGAACCGCCACGTCGCGTCGACGAGCGGGTTGACGACGGTGAGGTCGAGCCCGTGGCGCTCACCGATCGCACCCCAGTAGTCGACCGCGGCCCCGCCGAGCGGGTCGGCGCCGATGCGGATGCCGGCGTCGCGGATCGCGGTCATGTACAGGACGTTGGGCAGGTCGTCGACATAGGCGCCCAGGAAGTCGTAGGTGCCGACCGCAGCGCGGGCACGGGTGAACGGCACCCGCTTGACCCCGGCCAGCCCGCCGCGGATCAGCTCGTTCGCGCGGGCCGCGATCACCTTCGTCGCGTCGGAGTCGGCGGGCCCACCGTGGGGCGGGTTGTACTTGAAGCCGCCGTCGGCCGGGGGGTTGTGCGAGGGCGTGACGACGATGCCGTCCGCGAGGCCCACGCCGGCCGGCATCCCGTCGACGCCGGTGATCTTGCCGCGGTTGGCGGTGAGGATGGCGTGCGAGACCGCAGGGGTCGGGGTGTAGCGGTCGTCGGCGTCGACGAGGACGGTGACGTCGTTGGCGACGAGCACCTCGAGAGCGGTGGCCCACGCCGGTTCGGACAGACCGTGGGTGTCGCGCCCGATGAACAGCGGGCCGTCGAAACCCTGGTCGCGGCGGTACTCGCAGATCGCCTGCGTCGTCGCGAGGATGTGCGCCTCGTTGAACGAGGTGCGCAGGCTCGATCCCCGGTGTCCAGAAGTACCGAATGCGACCTGCTCGTCGACGTTGTCGGGGTCTGGCTCGCGCGTGTAGTACGCCGTGACGAGCGCGGCGACATCGACGAGGTCAGAGGGCTGGGCGAGCTGTCCGGCACGGGGCGCGTTCATGATGGTGATCCTGTCAGAGGTGTCTACGAGATCACACCCCGTGGAGCAGTCTTCCGCCGTTCCGGTCATACCCACAGGGGTATCGTCGAAGTATGTCCACCACCACGAAGCACCTCGTGGTCCTGGGAGCGGGCACGGCCGGGACGATGGTCGTCAACAAGCTCCGCAAGCGGCTCCCGGCCACCGAATGGTCCATCACCGTCGTCGACAAGGACGACATCCACGACTACCAGCCGGGGTACCTGTTCATCCCGTTCCGGATGAACAAGCCGGGCCAGATCCGCAAGAGCAAGCGCCCCTACCTGCACGACGACGTCGAGGTCGTCATGGCCGAGGTCGAACGGGTCGACGCCCCAGCCTCCACCGTGCACCTCGTCGGCGGACGCACCCTGCACTACGACCAGCTCGTCATCGCCAGCGGCACGACCCCCCGCCCCGACCAGACCCCCGGGATGCTCGGCGAGCAGTGGCACCGCGAGGTCGGTGAGTTCTACACCTTCGAGGGTGCACTCGCGCTGCGGGCGCAGCTCGACGCGTTCACCGGTGGCCGGCTGGTCATGCACATCACCGAGCTGCCCATCAAGTGCCCGGTGGCGCCACTGGAGTTCGTCTTCCTCGCGGATGACTACCTCAAGGGCAAGGGCGTGCGCGAGGCCACGGAGATCGTCTTCGTCACCCCTCTCGACGGTGCGTTCACCAAGCCGATGGCCAGCAAGCGGCTCGGCACGCTGCTCACCGAGAGGAACATCACCGTCGAGACCGACTTCATGATCGAGAGCGTCGACCAGGACGCCAAAGTCATCCGGTCCTACGACGAACGCGAGGTGCCCTACGACCAGCTCGTCACCGTCCCGCTGAACATGGGCGCGGACTTCGTCGCGGCATCCGGCCTCGGCGACGAGCTCAACTACGTACCGGTCGACAAGCACACCTGCCGCTCGACCCAGTACGACAACATCTGGGCCCTGGGCGACGCGAGCAACATCCCCACCTCCAAGGCAGGGTCGGTGGCGCACTTCTCCGTCGACGTCTTCGTCGAGAACTTCCAGGATGCCGTCGCCGGACGCCCGCTCTCGCACTCCTTCGACGGGCACGCCAACTGCTTCATCGAATCCGGTGGGGGCAAGGCGCTGCTGCTCGACTTCAACTACGAGACCGAGCCCATGGGTGGCACCTTCCCGCTGCCCAAGGTCGGGCCGATGAGCCTGCTCAAGGAGAGCCGCGCCAACCACCTCGGCAAGCTCGCCTTCCGGCACGTCTACTGGAACGCCCTGTTGCCCGGCCGCCCCCTCGGCCTGCCAGCCGACATGCAGACCGCCGGCAAGGTCCCGGTCTGAACCCCTCGAGATCGACACGAAAGGACATCACCGTCATGAGCACCACGACGATCGCCGGCCACGAGGTCGACGTCAACGAGGAGGGGTTCCTCACCAGACCCGACCAGTGGAGCGAGGAACTGGCCCCCGAGCTGGCCGCCCTCATCGGCCTCGACCTCACCGACAAGCACTGGGAGCTCATCCGCTTCCTGCGCACCGACCACGCCGCCATGGGTGAGACGCCCACGCTGCGTCGCGTGTCCACCCAGACCGGCGCCCCGGTCAAGGAGCTGTTCGCCCTGTTCCCCGGCAAGCCCGCGAAGAAGATGGCCTACGTCTCCGGCCTGCCCAAGCCGAAGGGATGTGTCTGAGCCATGAGTGACACCACGACGACCGCCCCCATCGTCCCGTCGTTCGACGCCCCGCAGAGCACCGGTCGCAAGCTGGCGATCATCTGCTCCAAGGGCAACCTCGACATGGCCTACCCCGGCCTGATCCTGGCCAACGCCGCAGTCGGCGAGGGCATCGAGACCCACCTGTTCTTCACCTTCTGGGGCTTCGACATCATCAACAAGGCCACGATGGGCGACCTGCAGTTCTCCTTCGTCGGCAACACCGCGATGCACCCTCCGGGTCACAGCGGCATGGGCGTGCACCACATGCTCGGTGCGCTGCCCGGGGCGACCAAGGCCGCGACGAAGATGATGAAGAAGCAGATCGCCGACCTCGACGTGCCCGACGTGCCGGAGTTCCTCGAGATCCTCACCGCCTCCGGTGCCCAGATGTGGGCCTGCCGGATGTCGGCTGACATGAACCACCTGACCGAAGACGACCTCTACGAAGGGGTCGAGGCGATCATCTCGGCGAGCGACTTCATGGAGCTCACCGAGGGTGCCCAGCTGCTGTTCATCTGACCCACTGCCCTGGGGCAGTAGACAGCGCGGGCCGGGCCCGGCGGGAGAGATCTCCCGCCGGGCCTGAACGTCACGCGGTGGGTGCGGCCTCGGAGGCGTCAGCGGCGACCTCGGACTCGACGACCTCGACGGCCGGTGCGAGGTAGATCGTCGAGAGCCGGGCGACCCGCACCGTGACGGAGAACGGCTGGTCGTGCCACGGCACGTGCTCGGCCTCGACGATCGTGCCGGCGGTGCTCGGGCTGCTGTGCTCGTCGAACCCGCTCGTGTCGAGCAGGACCTCCCAGCGGCCCTCGCGGGGCACGCCGATGCGCACCCACGCCTTGTCCTCGCCGCCGTAGTTGACCACCGTCGCGACGACGTCGCCGCTCTGGTCGGCCCGCTCGAAACGCAGGTAGGACAACAGGTTGCCGGTGTTGTCGTCGGCGTCGAGCCAACGGAACCCCGCCGGCTCGGAGTCCATCGCCCACAGCGCCGGGTGGCCGCGGTAGAGGGCGTTGAGCTCCTTGACGAGCGCGTGCACCCGGTAGTGCGCCGCGTGGTCGAGCAGCCACCAGTCGAGCGATCGGCCGTCGGCCCACTCGCCGGGCTGCGCGAACTCACTGCCCATGAAGAGCAGCACCTTGCCGGGGTGGGACCACATGTACGCGAGGAACGCGCGCACCGTCGCCAGCTGCTCGTCGCGCGACCCCGGGATCTTCGTGAGCAGCGAGCCCTTGCCGTGCACGACCTCGTCGTGGCTGATCGGCAGGAGGTAGTTCTCGCTGAAGGCGTACATCAGCGAGAAGGTCAGCAGGTTGTGGTGGTACTGCCGGTTGATCGGCTCTTCCTTGAGGTAGCGAAGGGTGTCGTTCATCCACCCCATGTTCCACTTCAGGCCGAAGCCGAGCCCGCCCTGCGAGGTCTCCTTCGTGACCCCCGGCCAGGAGGTCGACTCCTCGGCGATGGTCACGATGCCGGGCACCCGCCGGTAGGCCGTCGCGTTGGCCTCCTGGAGCAGGCCGATCGCCTCGAGGTTCTCGCGCCCGCCGTGCACGTTGGGGATCCACTCGCCGTCCTTGCGCGAGTAGTCGAGGTAGAGCATCGAGGCCACGGCGTCGACGCGCAGCCCGTCGATGTGGAACTCCTCCAGCCAGTAGATGGCGTTGGCGACGAGGAAGTTGCGCACCTCGAGGCGCCCGAAGTCGAAGACGTGGGTACCCCAGTCGGGCTGGTCACCGCGGCGCGGGTCCGGGTGCTCGTACAGGGCGAGGCCGTCGAAGCGGGCCAGGGCGAACGCGTCACGCGGGAAGTGCCCGGGCACCCAGTCGAGGATGACGCCGATGCCGGCCTGGTGCAGCGTGTCGACCAGGTAGCGGAAGTCGTCGGGGGTGCCGAACCGGGCCGTCGGGGCGTAGTACCCGGTGACCTGGTAGCCCCAGGACGGGCCGTACGGGTGCTCCATGACCGGGAGCAGCTCGACGTGGGTGAAGCCGAGGTCCTTGACGTAGTTGACGAGGTGTTCGGCCATCTCGCGGTAGGACAGCCCCTGTCGCCACGAGCCCAGGTGCACCTCGTAGGTGCTCATCGGGCCGGTGTGCGGGTTGCTCTGCGCGCGCTGCTCCATCCACTGCGCGTCACCCCACTCGTGCCCGGAGGCGTCGACGACCGACCCGGTGTTCGGCGGGCACTCGGTACGGCGGGCCATGGGGTCGGCCTTGGTGCGCACGACGTCGTCGGCACCGCGGATCTCGTACTTGTAGATGTTGCCGACGACGACGTCGGGAACGAAGAGCTCCCAGACCCCGGACCCGCCGAGCATGCGCATCGGGTGGATGCGCCCGTCCCAGTCGTTGAAGTCACCGATGACGCGAACGGCCTTGGCCCGCGGGGCCCAGACGGCGAACGCCACGCCCTTGACCGGCCCCATCGGGCCGTCGTACTCGTGCAGCCGCGATCCGAGCACGGTCCACAGCAGCTCGTGGCGACCCTCGTTGACCAGGTGCAGGTCGACCTCGCCCAGGGTCGGCGCGAAGCGGTACGGGTCGTCCTGGACGTGTTCGATGCCGTCGGCCCAGGCCACCGCGAGGCGGTAGTCCATGGTGCGCTCCGCATCAGCCCTCACCGCCGTCCACACGCCCTCGGCCTCGTGGGCGAGGTCGAGGGTCACGCCGTCCTCGAAGCGCACCTGCACCGACTGGGCCAGGGGTTTGAGGACCCTGATCCGCAGGCCGCCGGGCTCGAGGTGCTGCCCCAACAGGTCGTGCGGCTGCTGGTGGCGGCCCTGGACGAGCGCGGTGATGGCGCCGCCGACCTCGGGGCTGGGTGTGGGGTTCACGTCGGCTCTCCTTGACTGGTGGGATCCTGCGAGAAGTGTGCCGTGAGGCGGCGGACGGCGGCGAGGGGGATCTCAACCCAGCCCGGGCGGTTGCGGGCCTCGTAGA
>NZ_DAORSO010000013.1:15704-21455 GCF_035443565.1 Ornithinibacter sp.
GGCCGCAGCGGCTCACCCTCGAAGTCGAGCAGCACCCAGCCGCGCTCGGGCGAGTGCAGCACCTGGCCGAGGTGGTAGTCGCCGTGGATGCGTTGCAGCGGGGGCCACTGACCTCGGGCAGCAGCGCGCAGCACCGACTCGATGGGGCCGCGCACGTCCTCCAGCGCTGGCACCGCCTCGACGGCGGCCTCGTACCGGCCGCGCATCTCGTCGAGGATCGCCGTGATCTGCTCAGCGCTCGTCTCCTCGCTGCCGAGCACCTCGGCCAGCGTGCGGTGCACCTCTGCCGTCGCCTCGCCGAGTGCGCGGGCCGGCCCCGCGAAGTCGGTGCCGGCCTCCGCGGCGTGCAGCGCCACCCGCCAGGCGTCCTCGACGCCGGGCAGGAACTCCTGGGCGAAGGCCAGGTGACCGGATGCCGGGTGGTCGCCGTCGGCGCGCGGGTGCGGCCACTGCCCGTGCACGGACCCCACCACGGCGGGAACGCGACGCGACCCGGCATCCACGAGAGCGCCCTGGAGGACGACGTCGGGGTTGTCGCCGGGGGAGAGCATCCGGAAGACCTTGACGATGAGCGGCGTGTGCTGGCCGCCCGGCAGGTCGCAGTCGAGGATGACGGAGGTGTTGGACTGCTCGCCACTGAGCACCCGCGACGCCCGCACCCGCACCTCGTGCGGCCAGCTGGACTGCGGGACGCCGACGACGGTGTCGAGGACGGTGTCCGACTGCTTCGACGACTGGGCCGTCACCCGGCCCTGCACGAGCTCGAGGAGCTGTGCCGCGTAGACCGGGTCGTGGGGGGCGTCGTAGACCCAGCGGTGTCCGAGGGCGGTGTGCTCCATCGTGCCGACGAGAGCGTGGTCTGCGCTGCCGAGGGGCTCGCCCCGGTACGTGAGCGGCACCTGGTAGACCACGGGTTCGGGGCCTGACTCGTCGGCGACGATGAGCGTCTCGACGCCGACCTCACCGGCGGGGTCGTCCAGGCGCCAGGCCGCCAGCAGGCGCAGGCGGGGCTGCTGACCCTTGGCGGCGTACCAGCGCTGTTCACCCATCCAGCCCGAGATGAGCTCGAGCTTGCTCGGGCGCAGCGACGCGGTCGTGATGATCTCAGCCACGGACGTCACCCCTCGGCGGGTCCAGGGCGAGCCAGAAGAAGTCTCGCGAGCCCAGGGTGATCGTCACGGTGCCGTCGTCGGCGATGTCGGGGAAGCCGCCACCACCGAAGAGGTCGCGGGTCTCCCACCCGCGCAGCTCGTCGGGGACGGTGACCGTCGTGGCCTGGGGACGCGAGGAGAGGTTGTTCACGCACAGCACCGCCATCGCCGAGCGGTCCTCCTTGTCCCGCTCGGACCGGTCTACCCGGACGAAGGACAGCACGCGGTCGTTGACCGACGTGCAGATCTCGAAGTCGCCGAGCCCGAACACCGGGTGTTCGCGGCGCACGGCGAGCATGCTGCGCACCCAGTGCAGCAGCGAGGAACCGGTGGCCATCTGCGCTTCGACGTTCGTGTGGTTGTGGTGGTAGACGAGGGACGTGATGACCGGGAGGTAGAGCTTGCCGGGGTCCGCCGTGGAGAAGCCCGCGTTGCGGTCGGGAGTCCACTGCATCGGGGTGCGGACGGCATCCCGGTCCTCCAACCAGATGTTGTCGCCCATGCCGATCTCGTCGCCGTAGTACAGGCAGGGGGAGCCCGGCAGCGAGAGCAGCAGGGCGTGGATGAGCTCGATCTCGGGTCGGGAGTTGTCCAGCAGCGGAGCGAGGCGGCGACGGATGCCGACGTTGGCGCGCATCCGCGGGTCCGGGGCGTACCAGCCGTACATCGCCGCGCGCTGCTCGGGCGTGACCATCTCCAGCGTCAGCTCGTCGTGGTTGCGCAGGAAGGTGCCCCACTGCGCGCCCGCCGGGATCGGCGGGGTGTCCGCGAGCACCTCGATGATCGGTGTCGCCCGCTCCTCGCGCAGCGAGTAGTAGAGCATCGGCATCACCGGGAAGTGGAAGCACATCTGGCACTCCGGCGCCTCCTCGGTGCCGAAGTAGTCGACGACGTCGGCGGGGGGCTGGTTGGCCTCGGCGAGCAGCACCCGGCCGGGGTACTCCTTGTCGACCATCGCGCGCAGCTGGGCGAGGAAGGCGTGGGTCTTGGGGTGGTTCTCTCCGTTGTGGCCCTCCTCCTCGTAGAGGTAGGGCACGGCATCCAACCGGAAGCCGTCGATGCCGAGGTCCATCCAGAACCGCACGACCTCGAACATCGCCTCGTGCACGGCCGGGTTCTCGAAGTTCAGGTCGGGCTGGTGGCTGAAGAAGCGGTGCCAGAAGAACTGGCGGCGGATCGGGTCGAACGTCCAGTTCGAGGTCTCGGTGTCGACGAAGATGATGCGCGCATCGGTGTACTTGTCGTCGGTGTCGGACCACACGTAGAAGTCGCCGTACGGACCGTCGGGGTCGCTGCGCGAGGCCTGGAACCACGGGTGCTGGTCACTCGTGTGGTTCATGACGAAGTCGGTGATGATCCGGATGCCGCGGGCGTGGGCCTGGTTGATCAGCTCGCGGAACTCGGGCAGCGTGCCGAACTCGGGCAGCACCTGCGTGTAGTCGGAGATGTCGTAGCCGCCGTCGCGCAACGGGCTCGCGTAGAACGGCGGCAGCCACAGGCAGTCGACCCCGAGCCACTGCAGGTAGTCGAGCTTGCCGACGACGCCCTGGAAGTCACCCGTGCCGGACCCGGTGGTGTCGTGGAAGGCCCGCGTGAGCACCTCGTAGAAGACCGCGGTCCGGAACCACTGGGGGTCGTGCCGCAGCCCGCCGGTGGCGGACGCGCTGGTCGGGAAGGCGGTCAACGAATCTCCTGCGAGGTCAGCGACGGTGGCGCGGGCAGTTGGGCGTCCACGAGAGCGGCCGATCAGTTGATCACCAGGTCGGTCGATCACGCGGGGTGTCCGACCCGAGTGTTCCACGTCGCGGGGTGCTGGCGCCCTCCCCGCGAACACGTCTGCGAAAACGCTTCGATCCCGGTACCGTGGGTCGGCGCGGCAGCAGGGTGACCACATCGTTCCTGCTCTCGTGCTGGCTCCGCTCAACGTCGAGGTCCGTGCCACCCACCACGCCCGCTGCTCTCTTGCTTCGCACCCGAGGATCCCGCTGTGACCGACGCACTGAACGTCCCGCTCGCCTCCACCGAGCCCACCGCCGACGAGGCGTCCGCGACGACGGACGAGGCCACCACCGTGGCCCCGGCCGACGGCGACGCCTACCGGCACGAGACCGGCCCCACGTCCGAGCCGACGAGCCCGCTGGCCCGCGGTCCGGTCATCTCGCCGCCGCACACCGTCGAGGGCTTCGTCAAGGCGTTCCTGCATGAGCTGAACTTCGGTCAGGGGGTGCCGCTCGCGACCTCGTCGCAGACCGACCAGTACCTCGCGCTGGCGCGCACGGTGCGGTCCTACCTCATGGCCCGCTGGCTCGAGACCGCGCGCAAGCGCCGCGCGTCGCAGCCGCAGAAGATGGTCGGTTACCTCTCGGCCGAGTACCTGCTCGGCCGCCAGCTCGACAACGCGCTGTCCGCGACCGAGCTGCGCGAGGTCGCGACCGACGCCATGAAGGCGTGCGGCATCGACATCGAGGACCTGCGCACGCAGGAGGTCGAGCCGGGGCTGGGCAACGGCGGCCTGGGCCGCCTCGCTGCCTGCTTCATCGACTCGCTGGCGACGCTCGGGGCGCCGAGCATCGCCTACGGCATCCGCTACGAGTTCGGCATCTTCCGCCAGACGTTCGTCGACGGTCGTCAGGTCGAGCAGCCCGACGCCTGGCTGAGCAGCGGCGACCCGTGGGGCGTGCCGCACCCCGAGCTCGAGGTCCCGGTGAACTTCGGCGGGCACACCGAGCGGTACGTCGGCGACGACGGCCGCGAGCGCAGCCGCTGGGTGCCGGGCTGGGGCGTCATCGGCCTGCGCTACAACTACATGGTCCCCGGCTACCACAACGGCGTGGTCAACACGCTGCGGCTGTGGCGGGCGCGGGCGACCAACGCCTTCGACCTGCACATCTTCAACGCCGGCGACTACGCCGAGGCCGTGCGGGCGCAGACCTTCGCCGAGAACATCTCCAAGGTGCTCTACCCGGAGGACTCCACTCCGCAGGGCAAGGAGCTGCGCCTGCAGCAGCAGTACTTCTTCGTGGCCTGCTCGATCAAGGACTTCCTCAGCCACACGATGCCCAAGGGCTTCGACGTGCGTGAGCTGCCCGAGCGGATCATCTTCCAGCTCAACGACACCCACCCGGTCATCGCCATCCCCGAGCTGATGCGCATCCTCGTCGACGAGCACGACCTCGAGTGGGACGAGGCGTGGGGCATCACGAAGCAGTGCTTCGCCTACACGTGCCACACCCTGCTGCCCGAGGCGCTCGAGGTGTGGCCGGTCAGCCTCATGGAGCGGCTGCTCCCGCGGCACATGGAGATCATCTACCGCATCAACGAGGAGTTCCTCGACGACCTGCGCGAGGCCTACCCGGGTGACGAGCTGCGGGTTCGGCGCATGTCGATCATCGCCGACCACCCCGAGCGCTCGGTGCGCATGGCCCACCTGGCCACGGTCGGCTCGGTCAAGGTCAACGGGGTCGCGGCGCTGCACTCGCAGCTGCTCAAGGACAAGGTCCTGAACGACTTCTCGGAGCTGTGGCCCGACCGCTTCACGAACGTCACGAACGGGGTCACCCCGCGCCGGTTCATCCGCCAGAGCAACCCGGCCCTCACCGGGCTCATCACCGAGACCATCGGCAAGGGGTGGGTCGCCGACCTCGACCGGCTGGCCGAGCTCCAGGCCTACAGCGACGACCCGGAGTTCCGCGAGAAGTTCCGCGCCGTCAAGGCGGCGAACAAGGAACGGATCACCGACGTCCTCGCCCGGCGCGACGGCATCCAGCTCCCGCAGGGCCACATGCTCGACGTCATGGTCAAGCGCCTGCACGAGTACAAGCGCCAGTCGCTGAAGATGTTGCACATCGTGACGCTCTACGACCGCCTCGTCTCCGGCGAGGTCGACCCGGCGAGCATCACCCCGCGCACGGTCGTCTTCGGCGCCAAGGCGGCCCCGGGCTACCACATGGCCAAGGAGACGATCTACCTGATCAACTCCATCGCCAAGACCGTCAACGCCGACCCTCGCGTGCAGGGTCGCCTGTTCGTCGCCTTCCCGCCGAACTACAACGTCACCCTGGCCGAGAAGCTCATCCCGGCGGCTGACCTGTCCGAGCAGATCTCGCTCGCCGGCAAGGAGGCCTCGGGCACCGGCAACATGAAGTTCGCGCTCAACGGCGCCTTGACGATCGGCACCGACGACGGTGCGAACGTCGAGATCCGTGAGCTCGTCGGCGACGAGAACTTCTTCCTGTTCGGCATGGACGAGCCCGCGGTCGCCGAACTGCAGGCACGCGGCTACCGCCCCGGTGACTTCTACGAGTCGGACGCGAATCTCAAGCGTGCGATCGACCTCGTCGCGAGCGGTCACTTCACCGACGGCAACCGGGATGCCGTGAGCGCGTTCGTCGGCGACCTGCTCTCCAACGACCGCTTCCTCGCCCTGGCGGACTACGCGTCCTACCTCGAGGCGCAGGACCGGGTCGAGGCGGCCTACTCCGACCAGGAGGAGTGGTCGCGCAAGGCCATCCTCAACGTGGCCCGGACCGGCTTCTTCTCCTCGGACCGATCGATGCGCGACTACATCGACCGCATCTGGCACATCAAGACCAACGCCTGA
>NZ_DAORSO010000013.1:21555-30910 GCF_035443565.1 Ornithinibacter sp.
CCGATCGATGCGCGACTACATCGACCGCATCTGGCACATCAAGACCAACGCCTGACCCCGGGGCCACGGCCGGCAGGCGCCAGTTTCAGTCCCTCCAGCCAGTCGAGAGTAAGCGAATCGCCGCCACCCGAGCACGGGTGGCGGCGATTCGCTTACTCTCGACTGCTGCCCCGCGGGGGACAGGAGCCGAGCGGGGCTCAGCTGCGGCGGACGTGGATGACGTGCACCGGCGTGGTCTCCGGGCCCAGACGCACGAAGGGGTGCTCACCCCAGGTGAACTGCTCGTCGGTCAGCAGGTCGTGGGCGACGAACTCGTCACCCCAGGACAGGCCCAGCGCCGGCAGGTCCAGGTGGGCGTGGGTGCCACGCGTGGAGTGCGGGTCGAGGTTGGCGGCCACGAGGATGACGTCCTCGCCGCCGTCGGCGTAGACCCGCCGCTTGCTGAACACCAGGATGTTCTCGTCATCGGCGCTGTGGAAGGTGATGTTGCGCAGCCAGTGCAGCGCGCCGTGGTTGGCCCGGATGGTGTTGATCTGGGTGAGCAGCCCGGCCAGTGACTGACCCTCCTTGGGGCCACCCACCTCGTAGTCGGCCCAGCGGCGGTCCTTGTACTCGTACTTCTCGTTGTCGATCTGCTCCTCGGCGCCGGGGCGGGCCACGTGCTCCATGAGCTCGTAGCCGGCGTAGATGCCGTAGGTCGGCACGAGCGTCGCCGCGAGCACCGCACGCACCACCCAGGCGGCGCGGCCACCGAACTGCATGTAGGGCGTGAGGATGTCGTGCGTGGTGGGCCAGAACGAGGGCCGCATGTACGTGGCGGCCTCACCGGCGAGCTCGGTGACGTACTCACGAAGCTCCCACGGGGTGTTGCGCCACGCGTAGTAGGTGTAGCTCTGCTGGAAGCCGATCTTGCCCAGGGTGTGCATCATCGCCGGCTTGGTGAAGGCCTCGGCGAGCCAGATGACCTCCGGGTGGTCCTTCGCGACGTCGGCGATGATCCACTGCCAGAACTCCACCGGCTTGGTGTGCGGGTTGTCGACGCGGAAGATCTTCACCCCGTGGTCGATCCACACCTGGACGACCCGACGCACCTCGGCGTAGATGCCGGCGGGGTCGTTGTCGAAGTTGACGGGGTAGATGTCCTGGTACTTCTTCGGCGGGTTCTCCGCGAACGCGATGGTGCCGTCTGCGCGGGTGGTGAACCACTCCGGGTGCTCGGTCACCCACGGGTGGTCGGGGGAGCACTGCAGCGCGAGGTCCATGGCGACCTCGAGCCCGAGCCCCTCGGCGCGGGCGACGAAGGCGTCGAAGTCGGCGAAGGTGCCGAGGTCGGGGTGGATCGCGTCGTGGCCGCCGTCCTTGGAGCCGATGGCGTACGGCACACCCGGGTCCTCCGGGCGGGCGTCGAGGGTGTTGTTCGGGCCCTTCTTCGCCGCTTGGCCGATCGGGTGGATCGGGGTGAGGTAGATGACGTCGAAGCCCATCGCGGCGACGGCGGGCAGCCGCTCGGCCGCGGTGCGCAGCGTGCCGGTGGTCCAGCGGTGCTCCTTCTCGTCGTAGGTCGCACCCTCGCTGCGTGGGAAGAACTCGTACCACGCTCCGGAGAGCGCGAGCTCGCGCTCCACGAGCAGCGGCAGCTCGGCCGACGGGCTGACGAAGTCGCGCAGCGGGCGGGCGGACAGGACGTCGGCAACCGCCGCTCCGGTGCCCGCACGCAGTCGCACGGCGGCGGATGCCGTGGTGTCCCGCAGGCCGCGGATGCCGTCGGCGAGCGCGGCCTTGGCGGCCTTGTCGCGCTTGACCTCCTTGCGGGCGCGCTCGAGAACCCGGGCGCCCTCCTCGAGCATCAGTTCGGTGTCGACGTCGGCCTGCACCTTGATCGTCGCGTCGTGGACCCAGGTGCCGTACGGGTCGGACCAGCCCTCGACCCGGTAGGACCACCAGCCGGTGCGGTCAGCGGCGACGACCGCCGACCACGCGTTCAGGCCCGGGTTGGTGCACTCCATCACCTGGACGTGCTCCACGCCGTCCGGGTCGGTCAGCACCAGCGAGGCGTTGACGGCGTCGTGGCCTTCGCGAAGAACCGTCGCGGTGACGGTGAACTCCTCGCCGACCACCGACTTCGCGGGGCGGGCGCCGTGGTCGACGCACGGGGCGACGTCGAGCACGGGGATTCGGCCGATCGGGTGCTGGGGGGCGCTGGTGCGCGGGGGAGCGGTCACGTCAGCAACCTACCGGCCCCATAGGGTTGCGCGCATGAGTCGTTTCGTGTGGGCCGCGTGGGGCCTGCTGGTCGTCGTCCTGGATCTCCCGCTTTTCGGCTGGGACGTTCTCCCCGACATCGTCGGCTACCTGTGGCTGGTCGTCGGTCTCGGCGGTGCGACCCACATGGCCTTCGCCCGCGCCCGGGCTGCCGCGGCTGCCGGTGTGCCGGTTGCCCTCGTCACGGGCACACCGCTGTTCGTCGGCCAGGACGGCATCATCTGGGGTGCGGTCTTCATCGAGATCCTGCTGACGGTGCTGATCCTGCACCAGCTCGCCACCGCCATCAGCGACCTCGCCCCCGACGGCGACCAGGACGCGCGACGGTGGGCGCGCGGCATCCGCATCGGGGCCCCTGCCGCAGGCGTCATCCGGCTCATCGGCCTGGTCGGGCTCGCGACGTCGCTCGGGGCGCTCTACGCGCTCGGGTACCTCGGGCTCGTCGCCGTCGGCATCGTCACGGTCGTGCTGATGCACCGGGTCAACCGGGCCGGCTGGCTCGACCTCGCACCACCGGACCCGGCCTGACCCCTTCCCGGAACCGGTCGAGAGTAGACGAATCGCCGCCACCCCCAAGGGGATGACGGCGATTCGCCTACTCTCGACCGGGCTGGAGGGGTGCCTCAGCGCAGGAACGGGATGTTGCGGTCGAGCAGGCCACGCGACTTGAGCTCGGCGCGCAGCGGGATCTCGTCGTCGATCCAGCCGCTCTGCTTGATGCCCCAGAACGACGCGTGGTCGGGGCCGTAGCCGAGCAGCTGCTGGTGCAGCGGCGACAGACCCTTGAACCACTCGGACGACTGGTCGGCCACGGCCTCGTCGAGCGGGCGGATCCAGCGGTAGGTGTAGCCGATGAACATCAGCTTGCGGATGCGCTCGCTCTTGTTCATCGAGCGGCTGTGCCACAGGCGGCGGTCGAAGATGAACGCGTCACCGGGGTTGAGCAGCACCTCGACGGCGCCCTCGGGCTCGATGATCGGGTCGCCCTCCTTCTCGGGGCGGCCGGCGAGCGTGTTGTTCTTGTGGCTGCCGGGGATGACCTTGGTGTTGCCGTAACCGGGCTCGGACAGGTCGGTCAGGGCGTAGCAGATCTTCGTCATGAACATCGGACGCACGTCCATGTCGATGTCGGAGTTCTGCCGGTAGCCGTCCTGGTGCCAGTTCCAGAAGGGCGGCTCGTCCTTCGGGGGGTTGACGTCGATGTGGTTGTGGTGGGTGTAGATGTTCCAGCCCATCGTTCCCCAGATGTAGGGGAAGGTCTGCGGCCAGTTCAGCAGCTCGACGAAGCGCGGGTCCTTGTGCATCCACCCCATGACGTGGATGGAGCGGTCGGGGCGCAGCTCGCCCGCGGCCTCCTCCTCGCCGTAGATGCGGTCGACGGCATCCTCGAAGTAGGCGCGGTCCGCCTCGGGGAGCGCGTTCGGGATGACGACGAAGCCGTCGCGGTCGTACTGCTCGCGGATCGCCGGGTCGAGGGGCTCGAAACCGGTGGGTGCGGAGACGGTTGCGGTCATGCGGTGATGCTCCCAACTGGTGCCGACGGTTGCGGGGGCACCATCCCGCGGCAGCCCCTCGCGACGGTCGCAACTCTCGCTGTCGTCACGGCGGGCGCCTGCTTGCCCCAAGCCTAAGCCGAGGGCGTCAACTCACGTCGGATGCCAGCCTCAACTGACGTCGGATGCCGCGTACACGCGAAGGCTCGTGGCGCCGACCGTGACCGGCCCGGGAACCACGGGGTCGCCGCCGTCGCGCGGTCGCGACCACGTGCTGTCCCACAGCAGGCGGTAGGTCGTGACCCCGGGCGCCTCGGGCAGCGTCACCTCGACGTCCTCGACACCGCCGTTGACGACGAGCAGCGCAGAGTCCCAGCCCATCCAGGCGCCTGCGACGTACAGCTGCACCAGGCGGCTGCCCTGGGTCCACCGGTCGCCCATCGGGGTGCCGTCGGCGGCGTACCACTCCATGTCGCGAGTGCCGTCGTCGTGGACCTGCCGCCCGAGCGCCCACACCCGCTGGCGCAGCACCGGAAGGGCCTGGCGCACCCGGATCAGGTGGCTGGTCGTGTCGAGGAGGTCCTGCTGCCACGGCTCGAGGTCCCAGTTGATCCACGAGGTGCCGTTGTCCTGGCAGTAGGGGTTGTTGTTGCCCCCCTGCGAGCGGCCGAGCTCGTCACCCGCGTTGATCATGGGGACGCCGGTCGACAGCAGCAGCGTGCCCATGAGGTTGCGGATCGCGAGGGTTCGGTCAGCGATCACCTGCGGGTCGTCGCTCGGGCCCTCGGTGCCGTGGTTCCACGAGCCGTTGTTGTCGCTGCCGTCGCGGTTGTCCTCGCCGTTGGCCTCGTTGTGCTTCGTGTCGTAGGCCACGAGGTCGGCGGTGGTGAAGCCGTCGTGGGCGGCGACGAAGTTGATGGATGCCGTCGGGCCACGGTCGCGGTGACCGAACAGGTCGCGTGAACCCGCCAACCTCGTGGCGAGCTCCTGGAGCCCGTGCCCGCGACGGTGGTGGCGCTGGGACCGGACGTCGCCCACCCAGAAGCGGCGGACGGCATCCCGGTAGCGGTCGTTCCACTCCATGAACGGAGGAGGGAACTGGCCGGTGCGCCAGCCGTGCATGCCGACGTCCCACGGCTCGGCGATGAGCTTGACCGCCGAGAGCACGGGGTCGGTGCGCAGCGCCACGAGGAAGGGGTGGTCGGGGTCGAAGTCGTCCCCGCGACCACGGCCGAGCGCCACGGCGAGGTCGAAGCGGAAGCCGTCGACGTGGTACTCCTGCACCCAGTAGCGCAGCGAGTCCAGCACCATGCGACAGACCACCGGGTGGCGCAGGTCGAGCGTGTTGCCGCACCCGGTGACGTCGATGTCGCGGCCCCGCTCGTCGAGGCGGTAGTACGCGCGCTGGTCCAGCCCGCGCCACGACAACATGGCGCCCGTGCGGCCCTGCTCGGCGGTGTGGTTGTAGACGACGTCGAGGATGACCTCGATGCCCTCGCCGTGCAGGAGCTTGACCATGCCCTTCAGCTCGTCGACGGCACCCTGCGGGTCCTTCGCGGCGGCATAGGCACCATGGGGCGCGAAGAAGCCGAGGGTGTTGTAGCCCCAGTGGTTGGTCAGCCCGCGGCGCACCAGGTGCGGTTCGTGGGTGAACGCGTGCACGGGCAGCAGCTCGACGGCCGTCACCCCGAGGGAGGTGAGGTGGGCCACCGACGCGGGGTGGGCCAGCCCGGCGTACGTGCCCCGCAGCTCGGGGGGCACACCGGGGTGCAGCGCGGTCTGGTTGCGGACATGGGCCTCGTAGATGACGCTCTCGCTGCGTGAGCGGTTCGGCGCGACGTCTCCCTCCCAGTCGAAGCGGTCGTCGACCACGACGCCGCGCGGCATGTGGCCGCGGCTGTCGAGGTCGGAGATGAGCTCGCCGTCGCCGTGCCAGCGAACGTCGACGACGTGGCCGTAGACCTCCGCACCCCAGCGGACCTTGCCCTCGATCGCCTTCGCGTAGGGGTCGAGGAGCAGCTTGGCCGGGTTGTGCCGCAGCCCCTGGTCCGGGCTCCACGCGCCGTGGGCGCGGAAGTTGTAGCGCTGCCCGGCCGTGATGCCCGGGACGAAGGCGAACCACCAGCCGTGTGCCCGCTCCAGCAGGGGGATGCGGCGCTCGCTGGTGCCGGCCTTGTCGCCGGCGTCGAACAGGCACAGCTCGACGGCGTCGGCGTGACCGGCATAGACCGCGACGTCGGCGCCGCCCTCGACCAGCGTCACCCCGGGCCGAGGGGCGAGGTCGCGGGTCATGGGGCCGGGCGGGACGGTGGTGGGGTGCGACCAGGGCGACATGGAGGGGAGCCTAATGAGTCGTTACGGTGGACCCATGACCGATCCCACGTCGCTGCCCAACTTCCCGCCGCCCGCCGACGAGCACCCCCTGCGCGGTCGGGTCCTCGACATCCTCGTCGACCTGGGCCTGGCGCCCAACCTCGACACCGACGGCGACGTCGCCTTCACCGTCAACGAGCAGCAGCTGTTCATCCGCTGCACCGAGGGTGAGGTCGAGATCATGCGCGTCTTCGGCCAGTGGCAGATCCAGGAGGAGATGCTCGGCGACCGCCTGAAGCTGCACGAGACGTGCAACGAGCTCAACCTCAACATGAACTGCCTCAAGAGCGGCGTCGCCGGCTCCACCCTGGTCGTCACGAGCGAGCACCTCGCCACCCCGGGTGCCGACGTCTCCTCGCTCATCCAGGTCTCGATCCAGGTCATCCTCTCCGGGGTGCACATCTGGCACCAGCGCCTGCTCGGCATCGACCCCAACGCGCCCGAGTCGGATGCCGGGAGCCCGTCGTGACCGACCTCGTCCGCCTCGAGGTCCTTGACGGCATCGGCACGATCCGCCTGGACCGGCCGCCGATGAACGCGCTCAACGCCGAGATCCAGCACGGCCTCATCGCCGCGTGCCGCGAGGCGGCGGAGCGCAAGGACGTCGCCGCGGTCATCGTGTGGGGCGGCGAGAAGGTGTTCGCCGCCGGTGCGGACATCAAGGAGATGGAGACCATGTCGTACACCGACATGGTCGACCACTCGGCCCTGCTCCAGGACTTCACCCGGTCGCTGGCCCAGCTTCCCAAGCCCACCGTGGCCGCCATCACGGGGTACGCGCTGGGCGGCGGGTGCGAGGTGGCGCTCGCGTGCGACTTCCGCATCGCCGCCGACGACGCCGTGCTCGGGCAGCCCGAGGTCTCGCTCGGGATCATCCCCGGTGCCGGCGGCACCCAGCGCCTGGCCCGGCTCGTCGGCCCGTCACGCGCCAAGGACCTCGTCTTCTCCGGCCGGTTCGTCAAGGCGCCCGAAGCGCTGGCGATCGGGCTCGTCGACTCCGTGGTCCCGGCATCCGAGGTCTACGAGAGTGCGCGGAGCATGATGGCGCGCTACGTCGGCGGCCCGGCGTACGCCCTGCGCGCCGCCAAGGAGGCCATCGACCTCGGGCTCGAGACCGACCTCGAGCGCGGCCTGGAGATCGAGCGGATGTTGTTCTCCGGCCTGTTCGCCACCAAGGACCGGGCGATCGGCATGCGCCACTTCGTCGACAAGGGCCGTGGCCCGGCTCCCTTCGAGGGCACCTGACCGGTCGGCGGCTGCCTCGGCGAGTCAGACGCCGAGGGCGTCGTGGAGCGCGGTCCGCCGGGCGGTGACGGCGGCCACGTGCTCGTCGCGCACGCTGCCCTCGAGGTCGTCGAGGAGTGCCTCGATGCGCCGGGGTACCTGCAGCGAGTCCGTGCCGTAGTGGGCGATCTCGTCGAGCGAGAGGTCGAGCAGCCGGGCGAAGGTCGTCGGCAGGTCGACGACGCGGACCGTGCCGGCGGCGTCCACGAGGTGGGGCGAGCGGTCCGCCCTGGCGCCCGCGACCCGCAGGATGCGGTGGAGCTCGTCGAGCACCTGGACCGCCGTGGTGGGGTCGTTGACACCGGGGGAGAGGGCACGTTCGGCGATGTCGACCAGCTGCCGCACCCCGAACTCGGGATCCTGCGGCATCGAGCGTTCCTTGCCGAGCCCGAACGACGCGCGCACCTGCTCGATGACGTCGTCGCCGGCGAGGGCCCCGTGGACGACCGCGAGCGCCTGCCCCTGGTGGCGGACCTCGCCGACCCGGGTGCTCAGCTCGACGACGACCCCAGCACGGTGCGCCGTCTCCACGAGGTCGGTGTAGCGCACCCGCTGCAGGACGCCGTGGCCCGAGCCGGTCGACACCGTGACGGACGGGCCCGGCGCCTGCGACCAGGACGGCGAGCCGGCCGGGGCGTCGTCCCACTCGTCGTCCCCCTGCTGCAGGGCCCGGACGGTCTGGTTCGCGATCCGGTCGATCACCTGGGACACCTGGATCGACACGGTGATGTGGTGGATGAAGGCGAAGAACAACGCCACGCTGGCCAGCACGAGCAGGAAGGCCACCGTGACCGAGAGCTGGGGGACGAAGGGCTCGTCGCCGCCGCGCACGTCACGCAGCACGATGAGGGCGAACACGAAGGACGACGTGAAGACGCCCAGGGTCACCTGGGTGATCCGGCTGCTGAGGAAGCTGCCGAGCAGGCGCGGGGTGAACTGGCTGCTCGCCAGCTGCATGACGACCATGGTGATCGAGAAGACGAGCCCGGTGACCGAGATCATGGCGCTCGCGATGGTGCTGAGCAGGCTGCGGGCAGACTCGGCGCCACCGCCGAAGAGGTACGGCAGGTCGTCGGTCAGTGCGGCGTCGATGCGGGGCAGCAACAGGCCGGCCGCGACGGCGAGGGCGCAGATCATCGACGGCAGCACCCAGAAGGGGCCCCAGAGCCGCTCCCACCAGCCGATCGTCTCGGGGTCGCCGACCGGCCCGACCGTGCGTCGCACCGTGCCCGAGCTCGCCTTCTCGTCGGTGGTCACCTGCTCGATCCTGCCACCGGAACCCGCCAGGACAGCGGGAGCGGGCCCACCGACAGGCAACGCGCCGGATTCGGGGACCCACTGATCGTGGAGCCACCCTCCCGGAAAGGGGTCTCGGGCCCCAATGCCTGTCACCAGGCCCGCCCAGCCTTCCGGGGGTGGTGGGCATCACGCCAACCCGATGGTGAACAAGCGCTCGGCTGCTGAGAGAATCGACGCCACGCCCGAGCCCGACCGCCCGGGCCCCGCCAGCCCCCAGCCACCCAGCAAGAGATGAGGACGAGGCACGCATGAACATCGTCGTCTGCGTCAAGCACGTGCCGGACGCACAGTCCGAGCGCACCTTCCGTGAATCCGACAGCACCATCGACCGCGAAGGCGTCGACGGGCTGCTCTCCGAGCTCGACGAGTACGCCGTCGAAGAGGCCCTCAAGCTCGTCGAGGCCGCCGGCGAGGGTGAGGTCACCGTGCTGACGGTGGGCCCCGCCGGAGCCGCCGACGCGATCAAGAAGGCGCTGCAGATGGGGGCGCACGCGGGCATCCACGTCAGTGACGACGCCATCCACGGCTCCGACGCGGCCGCCACCTCGCTGGTGCTCGCCGAGGCCGTGAAGAAGGCCACCGGTGGTTCCCCCGAGCTCGTGCTCACCGGCATGGCCTCCACCGACGGTGTCATGGGTGTCGTC
>NZ_DAORSO010000013.1:31010-32406 GCF_035443565.1 Ornithinibacter sp.
CCCCGAGCTCGTGCTCACCGGCATGGCCTCCACCGACGGTGTCATGGGTGTCGTCCCGGCGATGCTCGCCGAGCGCCTCGGCCTGCCCCAGGTGACCTTCGCCTCCGAGCTCACCATCGCCGACGGCACGGTGACCATCCGGCGCGACGGCGACACGGCATCCGAGACGATCGTCGCGAGCCTGCCGGCCCTGGTCTCGGTGACCGACCAGATCAACGAGCCGCGCTACCCCTCGTTCAAGGGGATCATGGCGGCCAAGAAGAAGCCCGTGGAGCAGTGGGGACTGGCTGACCTCGGCATCGACCCCTCGCTCGTCGGTCTGGATGCCGCGTGGACGACCGTCGTGTCGTTCGCCAAGCGTCCGCCGCGCGCCCAGGGCCAGATCGTCACCGATGGTGGCGACGGCGGCACCCAGCTGGCGGAGTTCCTCGCCGGCCAGAAGTTCCTCTGACCCGGCCGACGACCAGACAAGGTAGGACACCCCCATGGCTGAAGTACTCGTTCTCGTCGACCACGCCGACGGCCGCCTCCGCAAGGCGACCGCTGAGCTGCTGACGATCGCCCGCCGCCTCGGCGAGCCCTCCGCCGTCCACATCGGCCCCGGCGCCGACCGCGCCCAGGTCACGCTCGCCAAGTACGGCGCGCACAAGGTGTACGTCGTCGACGACGCCGACGCCGCCGGCTTCCTCGTGGCGCCGCAGGCCGAGATCCTCGCGGCGCTGGTGGAGAAGGTCGCCCCGGCGGCCGTCATCATCCCGAGCAACGCCGCCGGCAAGGAGATCGCCGCCCGTCTGGCGATCAAGACGTCGTCCGGCCTCATCACCGACGCCGTCGACGTGCGCGCGGGGGCTGACGGCATCGAGACTACCCAGTCCGTGCTCGCGGGCTCGTACACCGTCACCGCCAAGGTCACCACCGGCACGCCGATCATCGCCGTGAAGCCGAACTCGGTTCCGCTGGAGGCCTCCCCGGCCCCCGGTGTCGTCGAGGCGTTCGCCGTCACGGTCAGCGACGCCGCCAAGGCCGCGCGCGTCACCGACAGCCAGCCCAAGAAGGCCACCGGCCGTCCCGAGCTCACCGAGGCCGCCATCGTGGTCTCCGGTGGCCGCGGCACCGGCGGTGACTTCTCGCCCGTCGAGGAGTTCGCCGACAGCCTCGGCGCTGCCGTCGGTGCGAGCCGGGCAGCCGTCGACGCCGGCTGGTACCCGCACGCCCACCAGGTGGGCCAGACCGGCAAGCAGGTGTCGCCGCAGCTCTACGTCGCCGCCGGCATCTCGGGTGCGATCCAGCACCGCGCCGGCATGCAGACGTCGAAGACGATCATCGCCATCAACAAGGACGAGGAGGCGCCGATCTTCGAGCTCGTCGACTTCGGCGTCGTCGGCGACCTGTTCTC
>NZ_DAORSO010000014.1:0-28363 GCF_035443565.1 Ornithinibacter sp.
CCGAACACGAGCAGCTCGATCGTCAGCAAGTCGGTCGCCCGGGGCGGGGGTCGCACGTCCTACCGCGGCCTGGTCCAGATCCTCGAGGGCGCGCACGGCAGCAAGAGCTCGGTCGTGTGCGACGCCCTGCTCGTCGACACGATCAGCCGCTCGGACACCTACCCCTACGTCGACATCCGCGAGGACGACGTGCAGATGGGCCACGAGGCCACGGTCTCGAAGGTGTCCGAGGACCAGATGTTCTACCTCATGTCCCGAGGCATGTCCGAGGAGGAGGCGATGGCGATGATCGTGCGCGGCTTCGTCGAGCCGATCGCCAAGGAGCTTCCCATGGAGTACGCCCTCGAACTCAACCGCCTCATCGAGCTCCAGATGGAAGGAGCAGTCGGCTGATGTCGCTGCTGACCCCCCAGCGCCCCGCCTCCGGCGCGCACACCGACAGTGCCGCCACGATGGTCCCGGACCAGTCCCGCGCCGAGCGCACCACGTCCTACGACGTGGCCGACTTCCCCCTGCCCACCGGGCGCGAGGAGGAGTGGCGCTTCACCCCGGTCGACCGAATCGGGATGCTGTTCCGCGACGAGGCGACCGGCGCGCACCTGACCTGGTCGAACACCCTTCCCGACGGCGTCACGCTGCGCACGGCATCCACCGAGGAGGTCCGCGACAGCGGCGCCCCGGCGCCGGGTGACCGCGCGGCCGTCGTCGCCGCCGCCCACAGCGGCGGTGCCACGGTGCTCGAGATCCCGGCCGAGGTCGAGCTCGACGAGCCCGTGCGGCTGCGCCTGCACGGCGAGTCCTCCGACGTCGTGCACGGCCACCTGGTCGTGCGGCTCGGCCGGTTCGCGCGGGCCACCGTCGTGATCGAGCACGCCGGCACGAGCAACTTCGGTGAGCTCGTCTCGGTGGTCACCGGTGACGGGTCGCAGCTGACCCTGGTCTCCGTCCAGGAGTGGGACGACACCGCGCACCACCTCGCCCAGCACGACGTCGTCGTCGGCCGGGACGCGTCAGTGCGCCACATCGCCGTCACCATCGGTGGCGGGATCGTGCGGATGAACACCAACGCCACGTACGCCGGCCCCGGTGGCTCCTTCGAGGGCCTGGGCGTGTACTTCGCGGATGCCGGGCAGCACCTCGAGCACCGGCTGTTCGTCGACCACGCCGCGCCCCACTGCCGCAGCAACGTCGAGTACAAGGGCGCCCTCCAGGGCGACACCGCCCACACGGTCTGGGTCGGTGACGTGCTGATCCGCGCCAGCGCCGAGGGCACCGACACCTACGAGCTGAACCGCAACCTCGTGCTGACCGACGGCGCCCGCGCCGACTCGGTGCCGAACCTCGAGATCGAGACCGGCGAGATCGAGGGGGCCGGGCACGCCTCCGCAACCGGTCGCTTCGACGACGAGCAGCTGTTCTACCTGATGGCTCGTGGGATCCCGCAGGACGAGGCACGTCGCCTCGTCGTGCACGGCTTCTTCGCGAGCGTCGTGGGCCGCATCGGCGTCCCCGAGGTCGAGGAGCGCCTCATGCAGGCCATCGAGCGCGAGCTGTCGGCGGGTGCCGCATGAGCGAGCAGCTGACCGACACCGACTTCGTGCGGGTGTGCCGCCTCGACGAGCTGCCCCTCGTGGGGGCCACCCTCGCCGAGGTCAACGGGCGCCGCGTGAGCCTGGTGCGCACCGAGGACGGCGGCCTCCACTGCATCGACGACGCCTGCACCCACGGCAACGTCTCGCTGTCCGAGGGTGAGCTCGACGGCTGCATGATCGAGTGCTGGCTGCACGGCTCGCGCTTCGACCTGCGCACCGGCCAGCCCTCCGGGCCGCCCGCGATCGTCCCCGTCACCGTCCACACCGTCCGTATCGAGGGCGACGACGTCCTCGTCGCCCTGACCCCTGAGAGCTGAGCACCCCATGTCGACCCTTGAGATCAAGGACCTGCACGTCAGCGTCACCACCGAGGACGGCGCCAAGGAGATCCTCCGCGGCGTCACGCTGACCATCAACAGCGGTGAGACCCACGCCATCATGGGCCCCAACGGCTCGGGCAAGTCCACCCTCGCGTACTCCATCGCCGGACACCCCAAGTACACGATCACCTCCGGCACCGTGACCCTCGACGGCGAGGACGTCCTCGCGATGTCCGTCGACGAGCGGGCCCGCGCCGGCATCTTCCTCGCGATGCAGTACCCCGTCGAGGTGCCCGGTGTGTCGATGTCGAACTTCCTGCGCACCGCGAAGACCGCCGTCGACGGCGAGGCACCCAAGCTGCGCACATGGGTCAAGGACATGAAGCAGGCGATGGAGAACCTGCGCATGGACCCCTCCTTCGCCGAGCGCAACGTCAACGAGGGCTTCTCCGGCGGTGAGAAGAAGCGCCACGAGATCCTCCAGATGGAGCTGCTCCGTCCCAAGTTCGCCGTCCTCGACGAGACCGACTCCGGCCTCGACGTCGACGCGCTGCGCGTGGTGTCCGAGGGCGTCAACCGCGCCAAGGAGGCCACCGGGTCAGGTGTCCTGCTCATCACGCACTACACCCGCATCCTGCGCTACATCCGCCCCGACTTCGTCCACGTCTTCGTCGACGGCCGGATCGCCGAGGAGGGCGGCCCCGAGCTGGCCGAGCGCCTCGAGGCCGAGGGCTACGACCGCTTCCTCACGCCGGCTCAGGGCTGAGATGAGCGCCTCCCCCTTCACCGACGAGGAGCTGGCCCGGATCCGGGCTGACTTCGCGATCCTGGCGCGCACGGTGCGCGGGAGGCGCCCGCTGGTCTACCTCGACTCCGGCGCCACCTCGCACAAGCCACGGCAGGTGCTCGATGCCGAGCGCTGGTTCTACGAGAACACCAATGCGGCTGTTCACCGCGGAGCGCACCAGCTCTCCGAGGAGGGCACCGACGCCTACGAGGACGCCCGAGCGACGATCGCCTCGTTCATCGGTGCCCGTTCCTCGGAGGTCGTCTTCACGCGCAACGCCACCGAGGCCATCAACCTCGTCGCCTACGCCTTCACCAACGGCGCAGCGGGTGGCGGCGGCGGTCACGGTGACCGCTTCACGCTGGGCCCCGGCGACGAGGTCCTCGTCACCGAGATGGAGCACCACGCCAACCTCATCCCGTGGCAGGAGGCCTGCCGGCGCACCGGCGCGACCCTGCGCTGGGTGCCGGTCACCCCCGACGGACGGCTCGACCTCACCGACCTCGACACCCTGCTCACCGAGCGCACCAAGGTGTTTGCGTTCACCCACGTCTCCAACGTCCTCGGCACCGTCAACCCGGTGCGCGAGCTCACCGAGCGGGCCCACGCCGTGGGTGCCCTCGTCGTGCTCGACGCCTGCCAGTCGGTGCCTCACCTACCCGTCGACGTGAGCGACCTCGGGGTCGACTTCGTGGCGTTCTCCGGGCACAAGATGTTCGGGCCGCTCGGCGTCGGCGTGCTGTGGTCGCGTCCCGAGCTGCTCGACGAGATGCCGGTCTTCCTCACTGGCGGCTCGATGATCGAGACGGTCACCATGGAGACCTCGACATACGCCCCGGCGCCGCAGAAGTTCGAGGCCGGCGTCCCCGTCGCGGCGCAGGCCGTGGGCCTCGCCGCCGCGTGCGACTACCTGTCGGCCCTCGGGCTCGAGCGGGTCCACGCCCACGAGCAGGCCCTGACGCGCCGGCTCCTCGACGGCCTCGCGGCCCGCCCGTGGGTCCGCGTGCTCGGCCCCGAGGGCATGGAGGATCGTGGGGGAGCGGTGGCCTTCGTCGTCGACGACGTCCACGCCCACGACGTCGGGCAGGTGCTCGACGACAGCGGCGTCGCTGTGCGGGTCGGCCACCACTGCGCCTGGCCGCTGCACCGGGCACTGAAGGCCCAGGCGAGCACTCGCGCCAGCTTCGCGGCCTACACCACCCCGGCGGAGGTCGACGCCCTGCTCGCGGCCCTGGACCGGGTGCCTGCGATGTTCGGTCTGGAGGTGGCGGTCTGATGGACCTCTACCAGGAACTCATCCTCGAGCACTCCAAGCGCCCCGTGCGCTTCGGCCTGCGCGAGCCGTTCGAGGCGCAGGTGCACCACGTCAACCCCACGTGCGGTGACGAGGTGACCCTGCGCGTCCACCTGGCCGGCGCGGGTGCCGACGCGGTGGTCGAGGACGTCTCCTACGACGCCGTCGGCTGCTCGATCAGCGTGGCGTCGGCGTCGATCCTCGCCGAGGAGATCACCGGCGAGACCCTGGCCGAGGCGCGCGAGACCGTCGAGGCCATGCGCTCGATGCTCACGAGCAAGGGGGAGGACCCCGGCGACGAGGAGCGCATCGGCGACGGTGTCGCGCTGTCCGGGGTCGCGAAGTACCCCGCCCGAGTCAAGTGCGCCCTCCTGTCATGGATGGCGTTCACCGATGCCCTGCACCAGGCCGAAGGAGCCCCGCAGTGACCCAGACCAGCACCCCAGCCAACGTGGCCGACGTCGAGGAGGCCCTGCGCGATGTCGTCGACCCCGAGCTCGGCATCAACGTCGTCGACCTCGGCCTCGTCTACGGGATCACCGTCGACGGCCAGAACCACGCCGTCATCGACATGACCCTGACCTCGGCCGCGTGCCCGCTGACCGACGTCATCGAGGACCAGACCCAGCAGTCGCTCGAGGGGCTCGTCGCCTCGTACCGGGTCAACTGGGTCTGGATGCCGCCGTGGGGCCCGGACAAGATCACCGACGACGGCCGCGAGCAGCTGCGCGCCCTCGGCTTCAACATCTGACGACGTAACCCCCGGTGCCGGCACGAGTGGTCGAGGTGGCGCCAGCACGCCTCGACGGCTGGCTGGAGCGGTTCCACGCCAACAACCCGGACGGCCCGCAGCGCGTGGTCTCCCAGGAGCGGTTCGACCACGACCCGCTCGCCGTCCTCCTCGTGCGACGGGGCGGGTATGCCGTGGGCGTCGCCATCGGGGGAGACCTCACCGCGCACAAGGTCGGCACGCGCTACGTCCAGTCGCGCACGGCGGCCGGCGGGTGGAGCCAGCAGCGGTTCGCCCGACGGCGGGCCAACCAGGCCGACGAGCTCGTCGGTGCGGCGGGTGAGCACGCGGTGCGGCTGCTCACCGGCGTCCGACCAGCGGGCCTGGTGCTCGGGGGAGACAAGGCACTGACCGCGGCCCTGCTCGAGGACGACCGGCTCGCCGGGCTGCGCCGCCTACCGCGGCGTGAGCTCTACGACCTACCGGATCCACGCCTGGACGTGCTCCAGAAGGCACTCGATCGGGCACGCGCAGTGCGCATCACCATCGAGGAGTAGCGGCGCTACCGTGGCCGGGTGAAACTCGCGAGCCCACGATCCGCCCTGCTCCGGTGGTGGGCGCAGCACCGCCGGGCGGGGTTGGCCGCCGGCGCCGCCGTCGCGGCCGGGATGTCGATGGTCTGGTTCCGGATCGTCCCGGATGCTGCCGACGACGCCACCGGGCCGGCGTGGGCCGCCCTGCGGCTCGGCCACGGGGTGTGCTGGGCACTCCTCGCCGCGTCGATGCTCATCGGCGTCGCCGACGGCCCGCCCCGGCTGCGTGCAGGGCTGGCCTGGGCTGCTCTCGCCGCCTACGCCGCGTTCGTCGTGGCGCTGGTTGCTGGCTGACCGCTCAGTTGACCGAGGCGACCGCGAAGGTGTCGCACTGGTTGAGGTCGCCGGTGCGGAAGCCCTGGAGGAACCACCGCTGACGGGCCTCGGCGGAGCCGTGCGTCCAGTTCTCGGGGTTGACCCGACCCTGGGTCTTCTGCTGGATGCGGTCGTCCCCGACCGAGGAGGCGGCTGACAGGGCGTCCTTGATGTCCTGGTCCGTCAGCGGCTTCAGGAAGGGCTGACCGGTGTCCTCGTCCTTGACGGTGGACGCGTGGTTGGCCCACACACCGCCCAGGCAGTCGGCCATGAGCTCGATGCGCACGGCACCGGACTCCGGGCCCTGCGGATCGCGCTGGGCCCGCCCGAGCAGACCGAGCTGGTCCTGCAGGGCGTGGCCGTACTCGTGAGCGACGATGTACTCCTGGGCCAGGGGGCCGGCACTGCTGCCGAACTGCTGCTCGAGGATCTGGAAGAAGCTGGCGTCGATGTAGACCTTCTTGTCCAGGGGCAGTAGAAGGGCCCCACCTGGTTGCTCGCGGTGCCACACGCTGACTGCGTCGTGCCGCGGTAGAGCACGGTCTGGGTCGGCTGCCACTGCTTGCCGAACCGGGGGAGCTCGCCGGCCCAGAAGGCCTGCACCGAGTTGACCGACCCGATGACTCGACACTCGACGTTCGTGTTGGCGTCGGCGCCGGTGACGCACTCGGCGAAGGCTGCCGAGTCCTGCTCACCGCCGGACTGCACCTGGCCGGGCGCGGGCTGCTCGCCGCCACCGGTGATGTCGCCCGGGTTGATGCCGAAGATCATCGCGAGGATCAGCATGATGATGCCGCCGATGCCGCCGCCGACGACCATGCCCCCGGGCGCACCCCCACCCCGACCGCCCGAGCTCACCTGTGAGGTGTCGAGGGTGACGTTCTCGTTGAAGCTCATGGGTCGTGCCTCCGTGCCGGTGCGTGAACCGCGCAACACGCGGCGGGACCTAGACTAGACGGCGACCGCCTGCCGTCGTGCGCAACCGCACCGGTGCGGCGCAACGTCCCCCACCTGCTCGAAGGGCCTTTTCGTGATCACCGCTGCCTCCGTGGAGTTGCGCGCCGGCTCGCGCATGCTGCTCGACGACGCGACCTTCCGCGTGGCGCCGGGAGACCGGGTCGGGCTCGTGGGCCGCAACGGTGCCGGCAAGACCACGCTGACCAAGGCTCTGGCGGGGGAGACCCAGCCGGCCGCCGGAAGCATCACGACCAGTGGTCAGGTGGGCTACCTGCCCCAGGACCCCCGGGGAGTCGACCTCACGGTCACCGCCCGCGACCGCATCCTGTCGGCGCGAGGCCTCGACGAGATCGTGCGCAAGCTGCGCGAGTCCGAACTGGCGATGGCGACCGCCACCGGCGAGAAGCAGGACAAGGCCATGCGACGGTACGGCCGCCTCGAAGGTGAGTTCGTGGCCGCCGGAGGCTACGCAGCCGAGTCCGAAGCGGCATCCATCGCCGGCGCGCTCGGCCTCGACGAGCGCATCCTCGGACAGACGCTGGGAACCCTCTCCGGCGGTCAGCGACGCCGCATCGAGCTGGCCCGGATCCTGTTCTCGGGAGCCGAGACGCTGCTTCTCGACGAGCCGACCAACCACCTCGACGCCGACTCCATCGCTTGGCTGCGCGACCACCTCAAGGGTTACAAGGGTGGGCTCGTCGTCATCTCGCACGACGTCGACCTGCTCGACGCGGTGGTCAACAAGGTCTTCCACCTCGACGCCAACCGAGCAGAGCTCGACCAGTACAACCTCGGCTGGAAGGCCTACCTCCAGCAGCGCGAGACCGACGAGCGTCGGCGCAAGCGGGAACGCGCCAACGCCGAGAAGAAGGCCTCGGTGCTCATGGCGCAGGCCGACAAGATGCGGGCCAAGGCGACCAAGACCGTGGCGGCGCAGAACATGGCCCGTCGTGCCGAGCGGCTGCTCTCGGGTCTGGAGACCGAACGGGCCCACGACAAGGTCGCCAAGCTGCGCTTCCCGAAGCCCTCTCCCTGCGGGAAGACCCCGCTGCGGGCCACCGGGCTCTCGAGGTCGTACGGCTCGCAGGAGATCTTCACCGACGTCGACCTCGCCATCGACCGCGGCTCGCGGGTCGTCGTGCTGGGCCTCAACGGTGCCGGCAAGACCACCCTGCTGCGCATGCTCGCCGGCGTCGACACCCCGGACACCGGTCAGGTCGAGCCGGGCCACGGGTTGAAGATCGGCTACTACGCCCAGGAGCACGAGAACCTCGACGTGGACCGCTCGGTGCTCGCCAACATGAAGTCGGCTGCTCCCGACCTCGGCGAGACCGACGTGCGCAAGGTGCTCGGCTCGTTCCTGTTCAGCGGTGACGACGTCGAGAAGCCGGCTGGGGTGCTTTCCGGCGGTGAGAAGACGCGGCTCTCGCTGGCGCTGCTCGTCGTGTCGTCGGCCAACGTGCTGCTCCTCGACGAGCCGACGAACAACCTCGACCCGGCCTCACGGGAGGAGATCCTCGGCGCGCTGCGCACGTACGAGGGCGCGGTCGTCCTCGTCACCCACGACGAGGGCGCGGTCGACGCGCTGGAGCCCGAGCGCATCCTCCTGCTCCCCGACGGTGTCGAGGACCTGTTCAACCCCGACTACCGCGACCTGGTCACCCTGGCCTGAGCCCGGCCTGATCAGCCCGGGATCGACGGCAGCTTGGTGAGGGCCTGCGCCACGGCCTCCTGGAGCTCGGTGTCCTCCCAGGTGTGGTCGACGAGGTCACCGCGCAGGTAGGCGTCGTACGCCGGGAGGTCGAGGTGTCCGTGTCCGCAGAGGGCCGTGAGGATCACCTTCTCCTCGCCGGTCTCGATGCACCGGATCGCCTCGTCGACCGCGGCCGCCAACGCGTGGGTCGGCTCCGGGGCGGGCACGATGCCCTCGGTGCGGGCGAAGAGCACCCCCGCGGCGAAGCAGTCCTTCTGCGTCCTGGCCTCGGCCTCGATGAGCCCCTCCTCGTAGAGGTGGCTGATGAGCGGGCTCATGCCGTGGTAGCGCAGCCCCCCGGCGTGGATGGGGTCGGGCATGAAGTCGTGCCCGAGAGTGTGCATCTTCATCATGGGGGTCAGCCCGGCGACGTCACCGAAGTCGTAGGCGTAGGTGCCCTGGGTCAGGGACGGGCAGGACGCCGGCTCGACGGCGCGGATGACCGGCCCGGCGCCACCGGCGGCGAACTTCTCCCGAAGGAACGGGAAGGTCAGGCCACCGAAGTTCGAGCCTCCGCCGGTGCACCCGACGATGAGGTCGACGGTCTCGTCGATCTTCGCCAGCTGGAGCAGGGCCTCCTCGCCGATGATCGTCTGGTGCAGCAGCACGTGGTTGAGCACCGATCCCAGGGCGTAGTTGGTGTTCGGGTCCTGGGCTGCCACCTCGACGGCCTCGCTGATCGCCAGGCCGAGGGACCCGTTCGAGCCGGGGTCGCTCGCGAGGATCGCGCGCCCGGCCTCGGTGAGGTCCGACGGGCTCGGGTGCACAGTGCCCCCGAAGGTCTCCATCATGATCTTGCGGTAAGGCTTGGCGTCGTAGGAGGCCCGCACCTGCCAGATCTCGCACTCGAGGTCGAACTGGGCGCACGCGAACGCCAGCGAGGTGCCCCACTGCCCGGCGCCGGTCTCGGTCGTGAGCTTTCGGATGCCGGCGCGCGCGTTGTAGTACGCCTGCGGCACCGCGGTGTTCGGCTTGTGCGAGCCGGCTGGCGAGACCCCCTCGTACTTGTAGTAGATGCGAGCGGGCGTGCCGAGGGCCTTCTCGAGCCGGTGGGCCCGGAACAGCGGAGAGGGACGCCACAGTCGGTAGACGTCCTGAACGGCCTCGGGGATGTCGATGTACTGCTCGGTGGACACCTCCTGGGCGATGAGGTCCATCGGGAAGATCCCCGACAGGTCGTCGGGGCCCACCGGCTGGCCGGTGCCGGGGTGCAGCGGCGGCGGGGGAGGAGTCGGCAGGTCGTGCAGGATGTTGTACCAGCGGGTGGGCATCTCGTCCTCGTCGAGCAGGACCTTGTGGCGCAGTGGTGCGGTCACGGTGACGTTTCCTCTTCTCTCCGGCGCCCACCCCGGCGGCGTCGCCGTGGTCATCCTCGATGGCGGCCGCGCTCACCACAAGGGGTCTTTCACGACCCGGCGCGGAACACCTGTCAGGGTGCGGTGGTTGACTGCCTCGGCCGCGGTCTTCTCGCTCGCGGTTCACCGACGACGAGGAGCACCGCACCGTGAGCATGTACGGCTGGCAGGCGCTGCACAGCCTGAGCAGGGACGCAAGTGTCAAGGAACGCCGGCTCACCCCCGGCACCACCAAGCGGGTGCTCGGCTACGCTCGCCCGTACTCGGGGCCGATCGCCTGGTTCCTCGGGCTCGTCGTCATCGAGTCGGTGCTCGTCGTCGCGACGCCCCTGCTCCTGAAGTCGCTCATCGACGACGGCATCTACCCGCGCGACTCCGCGGTGGTGGTGCGGCTCTCGCTCATCGTCGCCGGCATCGCCGTGCTGAGTGGCGCGCTCACCCTCGTCGAGCGCTGGTTCTCCGCCAGGATCGGCGAGGGCCTGATCTACGACCTGCGCACCCAGGTGTTCTCGCACGTGCTGCGCCAACCGGTGGCCTTCTTCACCCGGGCCCAGACCGGGGCCCTCGTCACCCGCCTCGGCAACGACGTCATCGGTGCCCAGCAGGCCTTCACGTCGGTGCTGTCCAGCGTGGTGAGCAACGCCATCACCCTCGTGCTCATCCTCGCCGCGATGGCCACGTTGTCCTGGCAGCTGACCCTGGCCGCCCTGGTCCTCGTGCCGTTCTTCCTGCTGCCCGCCCGCTTCATGGGGCGTCGCCTGTCGAGCCTGGCCCACGAGCAGATGGTGCAGAACGCCGACCTCGGGACACGGATGACGGAGCGCTTCAACGTCGCCGGGGCACTGCTCGTCAAGCTCTTCGGCCGCCCTGCCGTCGAGGACGAGGAGTACGCGGTGCGCGCGGCCAGGGTGCGGGACATCGGCGTGCGGATCGCCGTCAACCGCTCGGTGTTCTTCGTGGCGCTCACCCTCGTCGCCTCGCTCGCGACCGCCATGGTCTACGGCGTCGGTGGCCTCATGGCCGTGAACGGCAGCCTCACGGTGGGCACCCTGATCGCGCTCACGGCCCTGCTGGCGCGGCTGTACGGCCCGCTCACGGCGATCTCCAACGTCCGCGTCGACATCATGACCGCCCTCGTGTCCTTCGAGCGGGTCTTCGAGGTCCTCGACCTCGAACCGCTCGTCGCCGAGGCGCCCGACGCCCGACCGGTGCCCCGTGGGCCCGTCCGCGTCGAGGTCGACGACGTCGCCTTCTCCTACCCGTCGGCCGACGAGGTGTCGCTGGCCTCGCTGGAGAGCACGGCCTCGGGAGACCGGCGGGGGAGCGGTCCGGTGCTGCGAGAAGTCTCGTTCGTCATCGAACCCGGTTCCCTCGTCGCCCTGGTCGGCCCGAGCGGTGCAGGAAAGACGACCATCACCTCCCTCGTCGCGCGGCTCTACGACCCCACGGCCGGGGCCATCCGGATCAACGGCGTCGACCTGCGCGACACGACGAACGACTCACTGCACGATGCCGTCGGCGTCGTCACCCAGGACGCCCACCTCTTCCACGACACCATCCGGGCCAATCTCGCCTACGCGGCTCCGCAGGCGAGCGAGGCCGACATGGTCGCCGCCCTGAAGGCTGCCCAGGTGTGGAACCTCGTGGAGTCACTGCCCTCCGGCCTGGAGACCGTCGTCGGCGACCGGGGCCACCGGCTGTCCGGCGGTGAGAAGCAGCGCCTGGCGATTGCGCGGCTGCTGCTGAAGGGCCCGGGCCTCGTCGTCCTCGACGAAGCCACCGCCCACCTGGACAGCGAGTCGGAGCAGGCGCTGCAACGGGCGCTCGACGAGGCGCTGCGCGACCGGTCAGCCTTGGTGATCGCGCACCGCCTGTCCACGATCCGGCATGCCGACCTCATCCTCGTCGTCGACGAGGGACGCGTCGTCGAGCGCGGCACCCACACCGAACTCGTCGCCGCGGGCGGTGTCTACAGCGAGCTCTACCGGACCCAGTTCGACGACGAGCTCGGCGAGGTCCTCGACCAGCCCGTGGACACCCCTGCCTGAACCCGGGCTCCGGCCCCCGGCCCGACGAGGGCCGGTGCGGTCTACTCGTCCTCCTCGTCCCAGATCCGGGTCTTCTTGACCTTCGGCGGGTACTGCTCCGGGTTCTCCGCCCGCAGCTCGCGGCGGATGCCGAACCAGATGAGGACGAAGCCCAGCGCCATCGTCATCCACCACTGGTACGCGTAGGCCAGGTGGGTCCCGAGGGACCTGTCAGGCTCACCGAGGGGCTGGGGGCGCTGTGGCGTCGTGCCGTCCGCGGTGCGCTCGGAGTCCAGCAGCACGTAGTCGGGGAGCACGTCCGTCAGCGCCATCTGGGCAGCCACCTCGGGCAGGTTGATGCTCGCGACCGTGCCGGCCGCCGCCTCCTTTCCCCGAGACGCCTCCCCACGACGCGCCCAGCCCGTCACGGTGACCTCGCCGTCCGGTGCGGGCGGCACTGACGGAAGCACGCTCGCTCCTTGGTCGGACGGCCTGACGAAACCGCGGTTGACCACGACGTCCGGCCCCCCGGCATCCGGCCGAAGGCCCCAGAGCACCTCGAGACCGGCCTCGCCGTCGAGGCTGCGGCCGCGCACGAACACCGGGCCGGCCTCGTAGGTCCCGGTCACCGTGACCCGCCGCCACTCGTCCTGGACGGCCAGGCCGGAGGGGGTCAGCACCTCGCCCAGCGGGACGGCCTCGCCGCGGTAGTGCTCGTCGAGCCGCTCGTTGCGTTCGGCCTTGGCCAGGTGCCGGTCGTACTGCCACCACCCGAGGTGGTAGCACGCCACCGCGAACAGGGCTGCGAGCACGAGAGCGCCCAGCCAGCGAGGAGTCACCAGCCGCCTGAACACCCAGCCACGGTACCCGTCGTACATTGGTGTCCTATGACCGCCCTCCCTGCCCCGCGCCTGCTCGATCAATTCGGGCGGGTCGGCCGCGACCTGCGCGTGTCCGTGACGGACCGGTGCAACCTGCGCTGCACCTACTGCATGCCCGCCGAGGGGCTGGACTGGATGCCCAAACCCGAGATGCTGAGCGACGACGAACTCGTGCGCGTGGTCTCGGTCATGGTCGGTCTGGGGGTCACCCAGGTGCGCCTCACCGGGGGAGAGCCGATCCTTCGCCGCAGCCTCGTCGACGTCGTGGCGCGCATCGCCGCGCTCGACCCGCGGCCGCGCATCGCGATGACGACGAACGGCATCGGGCTGGACCGCCTGGCCGCGCCGCTCGCGGCCGCGGGCCTGGACCGCGTCAACGTCAGCCTCGACACCATCGACCCGGAGCACTTCGCCGGCCTGACCCGGCGAGACCGCTTCAACGACGTCGTCGCCGGGCTGAAGGCGGCTTCGGACGCCGGCCTGAACCCCGTCAAGGTCAACGCGGTCGCGATGCGCGGGGTCAACGACACCGACGTGCCCGACCTGTTGCGCTGGTGCCTGGACCGGGGCTACGAGCTGCGGTTCATCGAGCAGATGCCACTCGACGCGCAGCACGCGTGGGACCGGGCGCAGATGGTCTCCCAGGGCGAGATCCTCGAGCGGCTCGGGGAGCGCTTCACCCTCACTCCCGTCCACGAACGCGGCAGCGCGCCGGCCGAGCTGTTCCTCGTCGACGGCGGCCCGGCCACGGTGGGGGTCATCGCGAGCGTCTCGGCGCCGTTCTGCGGCAGCTGTGACCGGGTACGCCTCACCGCTGACGGCCAGCTGCGCAACTGCCTGTTCGCCCGCCGCGAGGTGGACCTGCGGGGCCCACTTCGCGAGGGAGCCACCGACGCCGAGCTGGCCGACCTCATCGTCGCCGAGATGTGGGCCAAGAAGGCCGGACACGGCATCGACCGACCGGACTTCGAGCAGCCCGAGCGACCGATGTCAGCGATCGGTGGGTGAATCCGCCTCGCGGGTGATCAGCAGGGTGTCGTCGGCGTGGGGCAGGACCGGCATGACGCGCCCGCGCAACCGCGGCGAGACAGCGTTGGCCGCCACGACGGCGAAGAACGGCAGGAACACGGCCCCGAAGGCGAACACCCACCGGATGGGGTGGTTGATGACGACGAGCAGCACGAAACAGATCGTGCGGACGACCATCGTCACGAGGTAGCGCCGCAGCCGGCGGGACTGCTCCTGCGTGCGTGACTCGGGCACGCTCGTCACCGACTGGGCGGTGGGAGCCTGCCGGGGCTGGGTGGTCGGCACCTGCCCACTGTATGTCGCTGTTCTCCGGCTACCCAGCGGTAGTCGACTAGGTTCGACAGCATGAGCGAGCCACGAACTGTCCTCGTCACCGGCGGCAACCGCGGGATCGGTCTCGCGATCGCCCGGTCGTTCGCCGCGGCCGGCGACAAGGTTGCCGTCACCCACCGGTCCGGAGAGGCCCCTGAGGGGCTGGTCGGGGTGCGCTGCGACGTCACCGACTCGGCCTCGGTCGACGCCGCCTTCACCGAGGCCGAGGGTCTGCTCGGTGGGCCGATCGAGGTGCTCGTCGCCAATGCTGGCATCACCAAGGACGGCCTTCTCATGCGGATGTCCGACGAGGACTTCGACTCCGTCATCGACACCAACCTCGCCGGCGCCTTCCGGTGCGCCCGCCGTGCCAGCAAGGGCATGATCCGCCTGCGCCGGGGCCGCATCATCCTCATCTCCAGCGTCGTCGGGCTCTACGGAGGCCCAGGACAGGCCAACTACGCGGCGAGCAAGGCGGGCCTGGTCGGCCTGGCCCGCTCGATCACCCGAGAGCTCGGCGGACGCGGCATCACCGCCAACGTCGTGGCGCCCGGCTTCATCGAGACCGACATGACCGCGGTGCTCCCCGAGGACACCCGCAAGACCTACCAGGCAGCGATCCCTGCCGGCCGTTTCGCCACCCCTGAGGAGGTGGCCGCCGCCGTCCGCTTCCTGGCCAGCACCGAGGCCGCCTACATCTCCGGTGCCGTGATCCCCGTCGACGGTGGCCTCGGCATGGGTCACTGACCCAAGCCAGCACGCCACCCACCCCCCGCGAAAGGTCCTCCCAGATGCTGCTCCAGGGCAAGAAGCTCCTCGTCACCGGTGTCCTCCTCGACACCTCCATCGCCTTCCACGTCGCCCGCCTGGCGCAGGAGCAGGGTGCCGAGGTGGTGCTCACCTCGTTCGGCCGCCAGATGAAGCTCACGGCGGCCATGGCCAAGCGGCTGCCCGTGACCCCGGCCGTCGTCGAGCTCGACGTCACGAACGACGACGACCTCGCCGCGCTGGCCGACCGGGTGCGCGAACACGTGCCCCACCTCGACGGCGTCGTGCACTCGATCGGGTTCGCGCCCCAGGGCGCGTTCACGTTCATGGAGGCCGAGTGGGCCGATGTCGCCACCGCGGTCCAGATCTCCGCGTACTCCCTGGCGTCGCTCACCAAGGCAGCGATGCCCCTCATGGGTCGCGGCGGCAGCGTCGTCGGTTTGACCTTCGACGCCCGCGTCGCGTGGCCGGTCTACGACTGGATGGGTGTCGCGAAGGCCGCCTTCGAGTCGACGAACCGTTACCTCGCCCGCGACCTCGGGCCGCTCGGCATGCGCTGCAACCTCGTCGCCGCGGGCCCGATCCGCACGACGGCCGCCAAGTCCATCCCCGGGTTCGAGCGCTTCGAGGAGGCCTGGACCGCCCGCGCCCCCCTGGGCTGGGACGTCGATGACCCGCAGCCGGCCGCCCAGGCCTGCGTCGCGCTGCTCTCCGACTGGTTCCCGGCCACGACCGGCGAGATGGTCCACGTCGACGGCGGCTACCACGCCGTCGGCGCCTGACGCTCGGCAAGAGGGCTGCCGAGCACTAGGCTCCCCGCGTGAGCAGCGAGCCCGCGCAGAGCCCCCCGTCCGTGCGCACCGAGGAGGTGCGCCTGCTCGAGGGGCCGAACCTGTACTTCCCTCGACCAGCCGTCAAGGTGACCCTGGCGCTGCCGGGGTACCTCGCGGCATCCCCGGACCAGGTGCGCGCCGTCGCCGCAGCCGTCGGACTGCGCCGCCGCGGCCAGCCGGGCGCTCCCGGCTCCGAGCAACGCCAGCAGGTGCTCGTGCGCATCGTCGAGCGGGTGGCTCGGTCCGTGGCCGCTGCCGCCGGAACCAAGCGCCTCGGGGTTCGCACCCGGCCGGCCGGCGAGACCGACGTCGTCGTGTGCGCCTTCGTCTGGCGCCAGCGTGGTCGCGCGCAGGCGCTCGGGGAGGCGATCGGCCCGGTGCTCCAGAGCCTGCTCGAGGGTGGTTCCCTGGCGGATGCCGTTGCTCCCCACGCGGCCGCCGTCACCTCCGCGCCCCGCGGCGACGGGCCGAGGGTGGTCACCCCGCGCATCCCGGTCGCGTCGATCACGGGCACGAACGGCAAGACGACGACGACCCGGCTGCTGGCCCACATCTGCATGACGGCCGGCCTGACCACGGGGTGGAGCTCCACGGACGGCGTGGTCGTCCAGGGCGAGACCATCGAGCCGGGGGACTACTCCGGCCCGGCAGGCGCGCGCGCCGTGCTCGACGCCCCGGGCGTGCAGATCGGCATCCTCGAGACCGCACGTGGCGGGATGCTCCTGCGCGGGATGGGGATCACGCACAACGACGTCTCCGTCGTCACGAACGTCTCCGCCGACCACCTCGGCCTCCAGGGCATCGACACGGTCGACCAGCTCGCCGAGGTCAAGGCGATCGTCACCAAGGCCACCAAGCCGGGGGGATGGGTCGTGCTCAACGGCGAGGACCCCCGGGTGTGGGCGATGCGCGCCGGCATCCGGGCCCGCCCGTGGGTCTTCACGGCCGACCCGAGCGCCCCCGCGGTGCGCGAGGCCCTCGGGGCCGGCGGCCGGGCCACCACGGTGCTCGACGGCCACGTCACCGTGCTCACCCACGACGGAGTCCCGGACAGACTGGTGCGGGTCATCGACCTGCCGATGGCCCTGTCCGGGCTGTCGCACCACAACGTGCTCAACGCACTCGCCGGTGCGTCGGCGGCCCTGGGCCTGGGCATCGCGCGCGAGTTCGTCATCGAGGGGCTGCGCACCTTCCGCCCGGACGACCTGCTCAACCCCGGACGGATGAACACCTACACGGTGCCGACCGAGCGCGGCGAGGTGACGGTCGTCGTCGACCTCGCCCACAACGAGGCCGGTCTCGAGGCACTGCTCGACGTCTCGCGCGGCCTGTGCGCACCCGGCGGGCGGGTGCACCTCGCCCTGGGCACCGCGGGCGACCGGACCGACGAGATCCTCCAGGCCCTCGGTGAGATAGCCGGCCTGCGGGCCGACCACGTCGTCGCAGCCCACAAGGTCCAGTACCTGCGCGGGCGCACGGCACAGGACCTCGAGGCCCAGCTGCGGATCGGGCTGGGGCACGCCGGGGTGGCTGACATCGCGTCCTACCCCACCGAGCTCTCCGGCCTCCAGGCGTGCGTCGAGGTGGCCGACGACGGCGACGTCGTCGCGGTGATGTGCCACGCCGAACGGGCCGAGATCACGCAGTGGCTGCGGTCGCTGTCGGCCACCGCCGACGACGAGCACGCGATCCGACGCAAGGTGGTGCGCGCCCGCGGCGAGCACGAGGCCGAGGAGGCGCTGACCGCGCTGTGGGAGGTCGAGGACCCGAGCGAACGCATCCGGCTCGCGGAGGAACTGGCCGCGGCCCACCCGGACGACGCCCGCATCACCTACGAGCTGGCCGGGACCCACGACGCCGCCGGGGAGGAGGACCTGGCCGTGGCGCTGTACGAACGCGCCCTGGCCGCCGGCCTGCGGGAGCCGCACCGGCACCGCGCCCAGATCCAGCTCGCCTCCAGCCTGCGCAACCTCGGGCAGGTGCAGGCCGCCGAGTCGGTCATCGAGGACGTCGCGGCACGGCACCCGGAAAGCCTCGGGGTGGCGGCGTTCCGGGCCCTGGTCCAGCACGACGCCGGACACGCCTCGCAGGCCCTGGCCGACCTCCTCACGGCCGTCGTGGCGGCGAGCACCGACCCGGACGTCGCGCGCTACCGACGCGCCCTCACGGCATCCGCCTCAGCCCTGCGCGAGCACCCGCAGGGCTGAGGCGTCCGCCGGGCGCCGCTACGAGCTCGGTTCGAGGTCGCGCGCAGCGCTGTCGCCGGCCTCCTTGGCCTGCTCCATCATCGCCTCGGGATCCATGTCGGGGTCGCCGACCGAGTCCTTGGTGTGTGACCCGGGCTGGGCCTGCTTGGTCATCGCCTCGAGCTCGGACATCACCGCGGCGTGCTGGTCGACGGTGAGGACGACGATGTCGCCCGGGTTGGCCCGGGCCATGACGTGGCGCACCGCGTCGGTCTCGTCGAGGACGATCTCGACCTGCCGGCAGCGCACTCCCGGCTCACCCATGCGGCTGCGGACACCCTGCGCGACGAGGTCGGCCGTGAAACCGCGCTCCCGACCGCGCAGACGCTCGTCCTCGCGCACGACGACGACGTCGAAGTGCTCGGCGGCGACGGCCCCGAGCTCGATCATGTCGGCCTCACGGCGGTCGCCGGCGGTCGCCACCATGCCGATGCGCGAGATCTTGCCGAGGTCGCTCTGCCCGGACTTCATGCTCGCGTAGCGCTCGAGGAACTCTCCGAGCACCCGCATGCCGGGGGCGTTGTGGCAGTAGTCGACGATGACGTCGACGTTGTGGACGTTGACCTGGTTCATCCGGCCGGGGGAGAGGTAGTAGGACGTCGTGAACGTCCGCAGGCCCTGACGGATCTCGTGGAGTCCGGCTCCGCTGGCGAAGGCTGCACCGGCCGCCGCCATCGCGTTGGCGACGTTGAACAGCGCGGTGCCACCGAACGTCGCGGGCAGCAGGTGGGTCCAGGCGAGCTGCATCGACCGGCGGCCGTGCCGGATGACGATCATGTCGCCGCGGTCGGTGCGGTCCAGGACCACCGCGCGCCCACCGCGGCGGCAGTGGTCGTCGATGAGGTCGCGCACCTTCGACCCGGGTTCGGCGAGGCTGAACCACACCACCGAGCCCGAGCAGCGCCGCCGCATCCGACGCACGAGCGGGTCGTCGGCGTTGAGCACGGCGAAGCCGTCACGCGGGACGGCCTCGACGACGACGGCCTTGACGTCGGCGAGCTGTTCGAGGGTGTCGATGCCCCGCATCCCGAGGTGGTCGGGAGCGACGTTGGTGACGACGGCGACGTCGTTGCGGTCGTACCCCAGGCCTTCACGCAGGATGCCGCCGCGCGCGACCTCCATCACCGCGAAGTCCACGCGCGGGTTCTGGAGCACCATGCGGGCCGAGCGCGGCCCTGAGGCGTCGGACTTCACCACGAGGCGCTCGTCGATCACGATGCCGTCGGTCGACGTCATGCCGACCTGGCGGCCGAGCCCCTTCATGATGTGCGCGATCATCCGGGAGGTGGTCGTCTTGCCGTTGGTCCCGGTGACGGCGACGATCGGCACCCGAGAGGGGGCACCCGGGGGGAAGAGCAGGTCGACGACCGGCTTCGCGATGTACTGGGGTTCACCCACCGTCGGGTGGGTGTGCATCCGGAATCCGGGGGCCGCGTTCACCTCGCAGATCGCGCCACCGGCCTCACGCACGGGGGAGGCGATGTCCGGGGCGATGAAGTCGATGCCCGCGACGTCGAGCCCGATGAGCCGGGCTGCCTCCTCGGCGATCTCGATGTTGTCGGGGTGGGCGTCGAAGGTGCGGTCGATGGAGATGCCGCCCGTGGACATGTTGCCGGTGAGGGCGAGCTTGACCATGGTCTCGACCGGGGGCACGTCATCGAGGGTGAACCCCTGCTCGCGCACGAGCTCCTCGGCGGCGGCGTCGACCTTGATCTTGGTGAGCACCTTCTCGTGCCCGACCCCACGGCGCGGGTCCGCGTTGGTCAGGTCGACGAGCTCGCGCACGGTGTGGGTGCCGTCGCCGACGACGTGGGCGGGCACCCGCTCGGCGATGGCCTGCATCTTGCCCCCGACGATGAGGCAGCGGTAGTCCCGACCGGTGACGAACGACTCGACGATGACGTACCCGCGGCGCGACTGGTCCTCGGCGATGACGAAGGCCTCACGCACCGCCTCGTCGTCCATGAGGTTCAGGCAGACCCCTCGTCCGTGGTTGCCGTCCAGCGGCTTGAGCACGACGGGGAAGCCGATCCGGCGGGCTGCCGCCACGGCACCCTCTGCCGAGCGCACGGTCTCCTGCTTGGGCACCGGCAGCCCGGCCGATGCGAGCAGCTTGGTCGTCATGTCCTTGTCGCTGGCGATGTCGACGGCCAGGGCCCCGGTCTTCGACGTCATCGTCGCGCGGATCCGCTGCTGGTGGACCCCCTGTCCGAGCTGGACGAGGCTGCCGGAGTTCAACCGGATGAACGGGATGTCGCGGCTGACGGCCTCCTCGAGGATGGCCCCCGTCGACGGGCCGAAGGCGGTGCGCTCGGCGCGGGTGAGGAAGCGCTCGAGCTCCTCGGCGAAGTCGAAGTCCTCCTGGGCCTGCACGAGGTCGTTGACCAGGGCCACGGCCAGGCGGCCCGCGGCCAGGCCGACCTCCTCGTTGGTGTACGCGTAGATGATGTTGTAGACGCCGGGACGACCCTTGACCATGCGCGTCTTGCCGCGGCGCTGGTCGTGGCCGGCCTCCTGCTGCAGCTGCAGGGCGACGTGTTCGGCGACGTGACCCAGCCAGGTGCCCTGCTGCATGCGGGAGATGAAGCCCCCCTTCACGCCGGTGGAGCAGGTGTGGTTCTCCAGCCCGGGCAGGAGCTCGACGAGGCGCTCGGTGAACCCGGGCAGGGCGCTCGTCGGGTACTCCTCGAGGATGCCGAGGTCGACGACGAGGTGGATCGACGGGTCGTAGGACCAGATGTTGCCGCCCCGGTAGACCCTCGACTCGAGGATGCGCAGGTCAGGTGCGGCGGGGCCGGTCGGCGTGGGCAGGTCCATCGGCGCTTCTCCTCGGGTGGGCGGGCGTTTCGGGCAGGGTGGTGGGTGGTGCTCAGGCCTTTGCTGCGGCGACCGAGACGAGCAGGTCGGGGTGCTGCTCGATGAAACCGGTGAGTGCGCGGTTCACGAGGTCGAAGGTCGACCCGGCAGGCAGGGTGTGGACCGTGGCACCGGAGACGAGCACGGGCGCCCCGGGGGCGGCATCCGGAGCGTCGGTGACGGCGCTGCGACAGTCGACGACGAACACGGCACCACGACCCTGGACGGTGAACCGCTTCAGGTCCTCGACGATGACCGCGGTGTCCTCGTCGATCCCGATGCCGAGCAGGTGGGGGGACGTGGCGATGACCGACATCAGTCGGCCGTACCGGGCTCGCTGGTCGAAGTGCTGGTCGACGACCACACCGCGGATGAGGCCGAGCCCGGCGGTGATCTGGCTGGCCCGCTGGCGGGGCGTGACCCCTTCGTCACCCATGGAGATCATGAAGTCGGACATGATCGAGGCACCCGCTGAGGTCCCCCCGACGACCGCGCCTCGCTCGTGGGCACGGTGCAGGGCGTCACCCACCGGTGTTCCGGGCAGCAGCTGCGACAACCTCAGCTGGCTGCCCCCACTCATGAAGATGCCGGATGCCGCGTCGATCGCGGCGACGGACGCCGGGGAGTGGGCGTCGGCCCGGGTCGCGGGGTTGACGACGTCGAGCCCCCCGGCACCCAGACGGGTGAACACCTCGGTGTAGGCGTCGGTGACCTCCTGCTGGAAGGAGGAGGCGGTGGGGATGAGCACGATCTGGGATCGGCGCCCCCCGGAGAGCTTGACGAACTGGCGCAGCAACGAGGCCTTGCCGACGCGGTCCTCGGCACCACCGATGATGAACAGCGTGGGAATGGTCGTGGGGAATCGCGGCACGGCGTCAGCCTAGTGGGGCGGTGTCGTCCGCGTCGGCATCCTCGATCTCCTCTCGGGAGATCCCGAGGAGGAAGAGCACGGCATCCAGGTAGGGAACGGTGAGCGACGCATCGGCCTGCCGCCGCACGAGCGGCTTGGCGTTGAAGGCGACCCCGAGACCGGCGGCTGCCAGCATGTCGAGGTCGTTCGCCCCGTCACCGATGGCCACCGTGCGGGTCAGGGGCAGGCCCTCGAGGGCCGCGAACTCCCGCAGGGCCTCCGCCTTGCCCGCCCGGTCGACGACTGCTCCGAGGACGCGACCGGTGAGCGCTCCGTCGACGACCTCGAGACGGTTGGCGCGCACGTGATCGATCCCGAGCTCACGGGCGACCGGCTCGATGACCTCGGTGAACCCGCCGGAGACGACCGCCACGGTGAACCCGAGCCGCTTGAGGGTGCGCACGAGGGTTCGCGCACCCGGAGTGAGCCGCACGGCGTCCCGGACGTCATCGAGCACGGAGACGGGCAGCCCCGCGAGCGTCGCGACCCGGGCGTGCAGGCTCTCGGTGAAGTCGAGCTCGCCGCGCATCGCGGCCTCGGTGACGCTGGCGACCTCTGCGGCCCGGCCGGCGTGTTCGGCGAGGAGCTCGATGACCTCGTCCTGGATGAGGGTGGAGTCGACGTCCATGACGACGAGGCGGCCACCGCGCCGGGCGAGCCCGGCCGGTGCCACGGCGATGTCGGCGCCCACCTCGTGCGAGACCAGGGCGAGGTGCTGGCGCAGGTCTGCCAGGTTCGCACCGGAGACGTCGAGCTCGACGGTGGTCACCGGGAACCGTGAGAGCCGGCGGATGCGGTCGATGTTGGCGCCGTGGTCGGCGATCGTCGCGGCGACGGCCGCAACCTGGTGGGTCTCCAGGGGCGCGCCCATGACGACGACGGCGGCACGCCCAGTGCGGCGGGGCGCGTTGTCCCCGCGGCCCGCCTCGATCTCCACCCGCATCCCGGCTGCGCGACCCGCTCGGGTGATCCGGTCGACGAGCACGTTCTCGTCGCGGCCGGGGGAGAGCAGCACCGACAGGGCCAGGTGCCCGCGGACCACGACCTGCTCGAGGTCGAGCACCTCGGCACCCACCGTCGACGCTGCCTCGAACAGCTCCTTGGTGACGCCGGGTCGATCGTCACCGTTGAGGGTGACGAGCAGGGTGCGGGCATCGGGGTCGAACTGTGGCGCCACGGGCGCTTCGGTCACGGGGAGGGACACCCTGCAGAGGTTACCGAGCGTGGGCGTCGCGCCATGCGACGAGGTCACGGACCGGTCCGGGGTCGTAGTCCGGCCCGTTGAGGCCCACGGTGAACAGGCGGGTGCCCACGTCGTACAGGGACTGCGCGGATGCCGCGTAGTCACCGACGTCCTCGGGCAGCCGTCCCGGCGTGGGCGCCACGCCCGCGGACCGCTCGATCTCGTTCGGGTCGCGCCCGATCCGGGCGCACCACTCGTCGAGGACGCGGTGCTTGTGGGCGATCGTGTCGGGGGAGCCGAAGCCGTGCCAGATCGTGGCGTGCTCGGCGACGATGCGCAGCGTCTTCCTCTCGCCGCCACCGCCGATGAGAACCGGGATGTCCCGGGTCGGAGCCGGGTTCAGCTGCGCCCAGCGCGACCGGATGAGGGGGAGGTCGCGTGCGAGGGCGTCGAGCCGCCCCCCGGCGGTGCCGAACTCGTAGCCGTACTCGTCGTAGTCCCGTTCGAACCACCCGGATCCGATCCCGAGGATCAGCCGGCCGTCGCTGATGTGGTCGACGGTGCGCGCCATGTCGGCCAACAGCTGGGGGTTGCGGTAGCTGTTGCACGTGACGAGGGCGCCGATCTCGACCCGCTCGGTCGCCTCGGCCCAGGCGGCGAGCATCGTCCAGCACTCGAAGTGCGCACCGTCGGGGTCACCGTGCAGGGGGTAGAAGTGGTCCCAGTTGAACAGCACGTCCACGCCGAGCTCCTCGAGCTCGGCGCAGGCACGCCGGATGTCGGCGTAGGAGGCGTGCTGGGGCTGGAGCTGGGCCCCGATCCGGATCGTGTGCTCCGGTGCCGTCACGGGGTGACGACCTGGCCCTTGCCGACGACGGTGATGCCGGAGTCGGTCACCGAGAAGCCACGGGCGATGTCGTGGTCCTTGTCGTAGCCGATCGACGTGCCATCGGGGATCGTCACGCTCTTGTCGATGATGGTCTTCCTGATCCGGCAGTGGCGGCCGATCTTCACGCTGTCGAGGATGACGCTGGCGTCGATCTCGGTGTAGCTGTGGACGCGCACGTCGGGGGAGATGACCGAGTCGTTGACCCGCGCCCCGGAGATGACGACACCGGGGGAGACCGCGGAGTTCAGCGCCTCACCGAAGCGGCCGTGGTGGCCGTGGACGAACTTCGCCGGCGGGTAGGGCCCGTACGACGTGTAGATCGGCCAGTCGAAGTTGTAGAGGTTGAACACGGGGTGGATGGACACCAGGTCCATGTGGGCGTCGTAGTACGAGTCCATCGAGCCGACGTCGCGCCAGTAGCCCATGTCGCGCTCGGTGCCGCCGGGGATGACGTTGTTCTTGAAGTCGTAGGTGTACGCCGCGCCCTGCTCGACCAGGGCCGGGACGATGTCACCGCCCATGTCGTGCTTCGAGCCGTCGAGGGTCGCGTCGGCCCTCACGGTCTCCATGAGGACGTCCGCGTCGAAGACGTAGTTGCCCATGCTCGCGAGGATCTCGCCGGGGGAGTCGGGCAGACCGTCGGGGTCGGTCGGCTTCTCGAGGAAGGCGCGGATCTTCATCGGGTCGTCGGGGACGACGTCGATGACGCCGAACTGGTCAGCCGTCTCGATGGGCTGACGGATCGCGGCCACGGTGACCCCGGCACCCGTCTCGACGTGCTGCTCGACCATCTGCGAGAAGTCCATGCGGTAGACGTGGTCGGCACCGACGACGACCACGATGTCGGGCTTCTCGTCCGTGATGGTGTTGAAGCTCTGGAAGATCGCGTCCGCGCTGCCCTGGTACCAGGACTTGTCGATGCGCTGCTGGGCGGGGATGGGGGCCACGTAGTTGCCGAGCATCGTCGACATGCGCCAGGTCCTCGTGACGTGCCGGTCGAGGCTGTGCGACTTGTACTGGGTCAGCACGACGATCTTCAGGTAGCCCGAATTGACGACGTTGGAGAGTGCGAAGTCGATGAGTCGATAGATGCCGCCGAACGGCACTGCCGGTTTCGCTCGGTCGGCGGTGAGCGGCATCAGCCGCTTTCCTTCCCCACCCGCGAGAACGATGACCAGAACCTTCGGACCTCCGCTGCGGTACGCCATGTCGCACACCGTAGGGGAAACACCCCTCGCCGGGAACCTCGTGTCTCACTAAGGTGGCATTCGTGCGCATCGACATCCTGTCCAAGGAGTACCCACCCGCCATCTACGGAGGAGCGGGCGTCCACGTGACCGAGCTCGTCAGCGCCTTGCGAGCGCGAGGTGATCTCGACGTGCGCGTGCACGCTTTCGGTCACCCTCGCGAGGAGGACGGCACCACGGGCCACCCCGACCTCACCGAGCTGACCGGGGCCAACGCGGCCCTGACGACCCTCGGGGTCGACCTCTCCCTCGCCGCAGCGTGTGAGGGTGCCGACCTCGTGCACTCGCACACCTGGTACGCCAACATGGGCGGCCACCTCGCGAGCCTCATGGGCGACATCCCGCACGTGCTGACGGCCCACAGCCTCGAGCCGATGCGGCCGTGGAAGGCCGAACAGCTCGGCGGCGGCTACCGCGTCTCGTCGTGGGTGGAGAAGACGGCGTACGAGGCGGCCGATGCCGTGATCGCGGTGAGCGCCGGAATGCGCGAGGACATCCTGCGCTCCTACCCCTCGGTGGATCCCGAGCGGGTCAAGGTCGTGCACAACGGCATCGACTCCGAGCTCTGGCAGCGCGCCGTCGACGAGGACGTCGTGCGTCGCCACGGGGTCGACCCCGACCGGCCGAGCATCATCTTCGTGGGGCGCATCACCCGCCAGAAGGGCCTGCCGTACCTGCTGCGCGCCGCGGCCGAGCTGCCGCCCGAGGTGCAGCTCGTCCTGCTCGCCGGGGCCCCCGACACGCCCGAGATCATGGCCGAGGTCGAATCCCTCATCGAGACCCTGCGCGAGACCCGGGACGGGGTCGTGTGGGTGCCGACGATGTTGCCCCGCAACGAGGTCGTCGCGATGTTGAGCAGCGCCACCGTCTTCGTGTGCCCCTCCGTCTACGAACCGCTCGGCATCGTCAACCTCGAGGCGATGGCCTGCGAGCTGCCGGTGGTCGCCACGGCGACGGGCGGCATCCCCGAGGTCGTCGTGCACGGCGAGACCGGTTGGTTGGTGCCGATCGAGCAGGTCCAGGACGGTACGGGCACCCCGGTCGACCCGGACCGGTTCGTCGCAGACCTCGCCGCAGCCATGACGGATGCCGTGAGCGACGCCGCCCGCGCCGAACGGATGGGGCTGGCCGGCCGACGCCGGGCCGTGGAGTCCTTCTCGTGGGGCTCGATCGGCGACCAGACCCACCAGGTGTACCTGGACGTGCTGAGGCGGCGGCAGCTCGGCAGCTGACGAGGGTTAGGGTTCAGGGCATGAGTGATGTCCTGGCGCTGGCCGGCGTGAGCGTCGTGCGCGGGGACACCGTGATCCTCGACGACGTCAGCTGGGAGGTCGAGGAGGGTCAGCGTTGGGTGGTCCTCGGACCCAACGGCGCCGGCAAGACCACCCTGCTCCAGCTGGCGTCAGCCCGCATCCACCCGACCAGCGGCGTGGTCGGCATTCTCGGTGAGGTGCTCGGCACCGTCGACGTCTTCGAGCTGCGACCCCGCATCGGTCTCGCCTCTGCGGCTCTGGCCGAGCGCATCCCGCCGCGTGAGCGGGTGCGAGACGTCGTCGTCACCGCTTCCTACGGCGTGGTCGGCCGCTGGCGCGAGGCCTACGACCGGATGGACGAGGGACGCGCCGACGAGCTGCTCGAGGCGCTGGGCGCCAGCCACCTCGCCAACCGACACTTCGGCACGTTGTCGGAGGGGGAGCGCAAGCGGGTCCAGATCGCTCGGGCGCTGATGACCGACCCCGAGCTCATGCTGCTCGACGAGCCCGCCGCCGGCCTGGACCTCGGAGGACGGGAAGACCTGGTGCGGCGGTTGGGCCAGCTCGCGGGGGACCTGGCGGCACCCGCCATCGTGCTCGTGACGCACCACGTCGAGGAGGTGCCACCGCACTTCACCGACGTGCTCCTCATGCGCGAGGGGCGAATCGTCGCCCAGGGGCCGATCGAGATCACTCTCACCGAACAGAACCTCGAGGCCACGTTCGGGATGCCGTTGGAGCTCGAGGTCCGGGGGGACCGTTATGCCGCTCGCGCTCGGTAACCTCGAAGGACACCGGCGGTCCCGGGTTCACGTCCATCGCGTGAGCACCCACCACGAAAGGCAGGTCACACCATGGACTGGCTGACCGAGAACTTCTGGCTCGCCTGGCTCGGTATCGCCCTGGTGCTCGCCGCGGTCGAGGCGGCCACCGTCGACTTCGTGTTCATCATGTTCGCGGGCGGGGCCCTCGCCGGCGCCGTCGCTGCCGGTCTCGGGGCCTCGTTCCCGGTCCAGGTCGTCGTGGCCGTGGCCACCGGCATCCTGCTGCTCTTCACGGTGCGGCCGATCGTCAAGCGCCAGTTCATGGATGGCGAAGTCGACCACCAGATCGGGGCGTCGTCCCTCGTCGGCCGATCAGCCCGCGTGCTCCAGGCGGTCACCGACAGCGACGGCCGGATCAAGCTCGCTGGCGAGACCTGGTCGGCCCGCCTCGCGGCCGGCGCCACGTCGACCGTCGGCCCTGGCGAGGAAGTCCGTGTCATCGCCATCCACGGAGCCACCGCGATCGTGGCGCCCGCCCCGACCTCTGACGTCCAGTGAAAGGTTGACCCCATGCCAGACGGCATCTTCCCCCTGGTGGTCCTGCTGCTGCTGGCGGCCTTCGCGATCATCGTGCTCGTCCGCACGGTGCGCATCGTCCCGCAGCAGACCGCGCTGATCATCGAGCGACTCGGTCGCTACTCGCGCACCCTCGAGGGCGGCCTGCACATCCTCGTGCCGTTCGTCGACCTGGTGCGAGCCAACATCGACCTGCGCGAGCAGGTCGTGTCCTTCCCGCCGCAGCCCGTCATCACGAGCGACAACCTCGTCGTCAGCATCGACACGGTCATCTACTACCAGGTGATCGAGCCCAAGTCGGCCGTGTACGAGATCGCGAACTTCATCCAGGGCATCGAGCAGCTCACCGTCACCACGCTGCGCAACGTCATCGGTTCCCTCGACCTCGAGCAGACGCTGACCAGCCGCGACCAGATCAACGGACAGCTGCGCGGGGTGCTCGACGAGGCCACCGGCAAGTGGGGCATCCGGGTCAACCGGGTCGAGCTCAAGGCGATCGACCCGCCGCAGTCCATCCAGGAGTCGATGGAGAAGCAGATGAAGGCCGAGCGCGAGCGCCGGGCCATCATCCTCACCGCCGAGGGCACCAAGGCCAGCCAGATCCTCACCGCCGAGGGTGAGAAGCAGAGCCAGATCCTGCGCGCCGAGGGCTCGGCCCAGGCCCGCATCCTCGAAGCCCAGGGCCAGGCGCGTGCCATCCAGCAGGTCTTCGACGCCATCCACCGGGGCAAGCCGACGCAGAAGCTGCTCGCCTACCAGTACCTCCAGGTGCTGCCGCAGATCGCCCGTGGCGATGCGAACAAGATGTGGATCATCCCGAGCGAGCTGACCGACGCCCTCAAGGGCATCGGGGGCATGCTCGGCCGCGGCCAGGGCGGCTTCGACGGCGGCGA
>NZ_DAORSO010000014.1:28463-30046 GCF_035443565.1 Ornithinibacter sp.
CCGCCGGCCCCGCCGGCTCCTCCTGCACCTCCGGTCGCGGACACCCCGCCCGCGCCGCCGGCATCCCCCGCTCCGCCCGCCTGATTCTCCCGGTCAGCCAGCCCTCGTGCCCTTCCTCGATGCCCTGCTCGTCGTCCTCGCGGGCATCGGGGCAGGCACGATCAACACCATCGTCGGGTCCGGCACGCTGATCACCTTCCCGACGCTGCTGCTGCTCGGCGTCCCGCCGATCACCGCGAACATCTCGAACAACATCGGCCTGGTACCGGGCAGCCTGACCGGCAGCATCGGCTACCGGAAGGAGCTCGTCGGCGCAGCACCGACCCTGCGCCGACTGGCCCCGATGTCCCTGCTCGGGGGCGTCACCGGTGCGGTCCTCCTGCTCGTGCTGGACCCGAAGCTGTTCCGGGCCATCGTGCCGGTGCTGATCCTCGTCGGGCTGGTTCTCGTCGTCACCGGCCCGCGGATCAACGCCTGGGCCGAGCGCCGGCGAGCAGAGGGCACCGCGAAGGCCGCGAACCACGAACGCGCCATGCAGGGTGGGGTCTTCGGTGCCGGGGTCTACGGCGGCTACTTCGGGGCGGCGCAGGGAATCATCCTGATGGGCATCCTCGGCAGCCTGTCGAGCGAGCCCATCCAGCGGCTCAACGGCTACAAGAACGTGCTCGCCACGATCGTCAACGGCGTCGCAGCGCTCGTCTTCATCGTCGTCGCGCACGACCAGATCGACTGGCTCGTCGTGCTGCTCATCGCCATCGGGGCCACCATTGGCGGCGTCATCGGATCGACGGTGGGCCGACGGCTGCCCCCACCCGTACTGCGGGCGGCGATCGTCGTCATCGGTGTGGTCGCCATCGTCAAGCTCGTGCGCTACCCCTGATGGACTGGCCGCTCGTGCTCGGCCTCGGCCTCGCGGTGCTCACCGGGGGTGTCGTCCAGTCGATGGTCGGCTTCGGGATGGCGGTCGTCGCGGCCCCCTTCGTCGTCCTGCTGGCCCCTGACCTCATGCCCGTCGCCCTGCTCGTGCCCGCCCTGGCGCTTCCCCTGCTCCAGCTCGCGCACGCCGAGCGCGACGTCGCGTGGCGGCCCCTCGGCTGGGCCGTGGGCGCCCGGACGCTCGCCACACCGGTCGGGGTCGCCGTCGTCGCGCTCGTCTCCCCGCGGGCCATCGCCGCCCTCGTCGGCGTGCTCATCCTGCTCACGGTCGCGCTGTCGGTCCGCACGATCGAGCTGCGCCCGACCCCGGTGAACGCGGCCGCCGCCGGTGCCGTGTCGGGCGTGTCCGGGACCGCGGCCGCCATCGGTGGCCCGTTCCTGGCGCTCGTGCTCCAGCACGAGCGCCCCGAGCGGGTGCGCTCGACGCTGGCGGTGTTCTTCCTCGCAGGCTCGGTGCTCGGGCTGGTCGGCCTGCGAGCCGGGGGCCAGCTGACGGCGCAGCAGGTCGTCGTCGGTGGCCTCTGGGTGCCGTTCGTGCTGCTCGGCTACGCCGCCGCGGCGCCCCTGCGGGCCCGCATCGACCCCGATCGGTTCCGACGCATCGTCCTCGGGTTCTGCGTCGTGGCGAGCGTCGTCGTCATCGGGCG
>NZ_DAORSO010000014.1:30146-31830 GCF_035443565.1 Ornithinibacter sp.
CGACTACGTCGGACTCACCGACGTCGCCCTGCGCCGCAGGACCGAACCCGAACGCGGCCTGTACGTCGCCGAGTCCGAGAAGGTCATCCGACGGGCGCTCGCCGCCGGGCACCACCCTCGCTCCTTCCTCATGGGGGAGCGCTGGCTCACCGACCTCGGTGACGTCGTGACCGCAGCCGAGGCGAACGGCATCCCCGTCTTCGTCGGTGATCCTGACGTCATCGAGGCGCTCACCGGCTTCCACCTGCACCGTGGTGCCCTGGCCGCGATGCAGCGACCGGAGCTGCCGACCGTGGCGCACGTGCTCGACGGCGCGCGGCGGGTGCTCGTGCTCGAGGACATCGTCGACCACACCAACGTCGGCGCGGTGTTCCGGTCCGCGGCCGCCCTCGGGGTGGATGCCGTGCTCGTCACCCCACGCTGCGCCGACCCGCTATACCGGCGCGCGATCCGCGTCTCGATGGGCACGGTGTTCCAGGTGCCGTGGACCCGCATCGACCCGTGGCCCGGTGCCGTGTCGCTGCTGAGCGGCCTCGGGTTCACCACGGCGGCCCTGGCACTGCGCCAGGACTCGGTGGGTCTCGACGAGCTCGCCGCGGATCCGCCTGATCGTCTCGCGCTGATCCTCGGCACCGAGGGCGACGGGCTGAGTCATCGAACGCTCGCCGAGGTCGACCTCACCGTGCGGATCCCGATGCTCGGGGGCGTGGACTCGCTCAACGTCGCGGCCGCCGGCGCGGTGGCGGCCTGGGCCCTGCGGGTGCCGGCCCCGGTGGGCGATGCCGACGGGTGAGGTGCGTGGGGCGCGCGACCGGTGCCACGGCATCCGGGCGTGGTGTCAGCGCCGCAACGCGGCAGCCGCGGCTCGTCGTACGGCCGCGGTCAGCCGATCCAGGATGGGGGAGTCCAGGCGCCAGCGCTGCCAGTGCAGCTCGACGTCGACGTGGTCTCGCGCACTGATGACGACGAGGTCGCCGCTCTCGAGGTCCGGGCGCAGCTGCGGCTCGGGGATCGCGGCCCAGCCCAGCCCGAGCCGCACCGCCTCGTGGAAGTCGGCTGACGTGGGGACGCGGTGGACGATCCGAGCGCGCTCCAGCCCACGGCGACGCAGCACCTCGTGCTGGAGGTCGTCCTTGTCGTTGAACACCACGGTCGGCATGGCGGCCCAGTCGTAGCCGCGCCCGGTGCGCCAGCGCTGCGCGAACGCGCGGGATGTCGCGGGCAGGTAGCGCATCGTCCCGAGCCGCTCGACCGCACACCCCTGCACGGCCTGCGGCTCGCTCGTCACCGCCGCCAGCACGTCCCCTCGGCGGAGCAGGTCGCTCGAGAAGGCCTGGTCCTCGACGTGCAGCCGCAGGGTGACGTCCTCCCACGTGGCCACCTCCCCGATGACGGGGCGCCACCAGGTGGCCAGCGAGTCGGCATTCACGGCGAGCGGGAGGTCGACGACGCTCGGGGTGGTCTGCACCTCGGCGAGGAGCAGCTGGGTCTGTCGGGCGACCGCGAGGAGTCGCTCGCCGGCGGCGGTGGGAGTGCAGGGCGTACCGCGTCGAACCAGCACCTGACCGGCGGCCGACTCCAGGGCCCGGATCCGCTGGCTGACAGCGCTCGGGGTGACGTGCAGGTGCCGGGCAGCGGCCTCGAACGTGCCGAGGTCGGCGATCGCCACGAGGGCGGCCAGCTG
>NZ_DAORSO010000015.1:0-4267 GCF_035443565.1 Ornithinibacter sp.
GCTCGCCACGTGTCGGGGGGTGGCTCGCCACGTGTCGGGGGGTGGCTCACCACGTGAAGCATCCGGACGTCCCCCCGCGGCACCCCCATCCCCTCCCCCACAGAATCCCCCCTCCTCCCCGCGGCCAACAGCACCACCGCGCCAGCCCTCTCTTCCCGGCGGCCAGGTCGCACCTGCCGCCCTACGCTGTGCGGATGCCGTTGCTCCCCTCGACCGTGACCCGTCTCGACCACGTGCTCGCCACAGCCCAGCGAACCGGCCGCCTGCCCTCGGTAACCGCCGCGCTCGTGCGTGGTGGCGAGCTCGTCTGGAGCGGGGCCGTCGGCACGGTCGATGGTCGCGCCGACGGACGCCCGGCCGACGCCGACACGCAGTACCGGATGGGCTCCATCACCAAGACGTTCATCGCCGTGGGCGTCCTGCGCCTTCGGGATGCCGGCCGCCTCGACCTCGCCGACCGCTTCGGCGCCCACGTGCCCGGCAGCGCCCTGGACGACGTCACCATCGAGCAGCTGCTCAGCCACGCGAGCGGAGTCCAGGCCGAGACGAACGGTCCGTGGTGGGAACGCACCCAAGGCGGTGATTGGGATTCGCTGGCCGCCGCGACCGGTCCGCGGTTCCGGGCCGGGCGCCGGTTCCACTACTCCAACGTCGGGTACGCCGCCCTCGGGCGCCTTCTCGAGGTCCACCACGGCCGCGGCTGGTTCGACGTCGTCCAGGACGAGCTGCTCGAGCCACTCGGCATGACGCGCACGACGACCCGTCCCACCGGTTCCACCGCGCAGGGCCTCGCGGTGCACCCCTTCGCCGACGTCCTCCTTCCCGAGCCCGAGCACGACGCCGGCGCGATGGCCCCGGCCGGCCAGCTGTGGACCACCGCCACCGACCTGGCACGGTGGGCCGCCTTCCTCGGCGGCAACACCCACGGGCTGCTCGAGGCGGACACGCTGTCCGAGATGGTCGAGCCACACCACGTCGTCGACGAGCCGGGCCAGCCGTGGTCAGGGGCACACGGCCTGGGGTGGCAGGTCTGGAACGCCAACGGCATCCGGTACGCCGGCCACGGAGGGTCGATGCCGGGGTTCCTCGCGGGGCTGCGCGTCCAGCTGACCACCGACAGCCGCACCACGGCATCCGGATGCCGTCCGCGCGCCGTGGGTGCCTCCGGCGACGGGGTCGTCGTGCTCACCAACACAACGGCGAGCGCCGTCACGAAGACGATCGGCCCTGATCTGCTGAGCACGCTGGCCGAGCTCGAGCCGGCACCGGTGACGCCGTGGTCAGCCGCGGGCGATGCCAGCCTGCTCGAGCTCGTGGGGACGTGGCACTGGGGGCCGGCGGTCGAGGTCGTGACCATCGTCGGCGAGCACCTCGTACTCGGCGAGCCCGGTGCCGGGCGGGGATCGCGGTTCCGGCGGACCGGGCCCGACGCGTGGGAGGGCCTCGACGGGTACCACACGGGTGAACCGCTGCGCGTGGTCCGCCACCCCGACGGCAGCGTCTCGCACCTGGACCTCGCGTCGTTCCGATTCACCCGCACGCCCTACGACCCGGCAGCCGACGTGCCCGGTGGCGTGGACGACTCGGGCTGGCGGTGACGCGCGTGGGCCTGGCGGACACCCTCGCCTACCGCATCACCGCACCGAACGTGGCTCAGCGCGGGGTGCGGCGAGCGGCATCCACACGTGTCGGGTCCAGACTGCTGGCGCGCCACCTGCCGGCCATGGATCGCACCGTCGCCCGCCTCAGCCGGGGCCGCACCACGGCGATCGAGCTGCTCGCGGGCCTGCCGATCATCGAGCTGACGACGACGGGTCGGCGCTCCGGTGCGCGTCGGCACACCCAGCTCGTCGCCATCCCGCACCAGGAGTCCCTGGCCCTGCTGGGCACGAACTTCGGCGGTCCGAGCACGCCGACGTGGGCGCTGAACCTCGAAGCGAACGCGGCGGCCACCGTGGCGTTCCGGCACCGCGAGGTCGAGGTCATCGCCCGCACGGCGACCGAGGCCGAGCGGGCTCAGGTGCTGGCGACGGCCGCGACGATCTACGTCGGCTACCCGAAGTACCTGACCCGCATCTCCGGGCGGACGGTGCGGATCTTCGTCCTCGAGCCCTGTGGATGACGGGACGCCGCTGTCGGTGACTGCGCCTACGGTGGGGTGATCATGACGAACCCCCCGGATGCCGTCCCGTCCCCTACCGCTCCCGCCGCACCGTCCGCCGCGCTCGCCGAGGCCGCGCGCACAGCGCTGCGCCGGCTCGTCGGGCGCGACGACGCCGACTTCCGCGACGGGCAGCTCGAGGCCATCTCGGCGCTGGTCGCCGACCGGTCACGGGTGCTCGTCGTCCAGCGCACCGGGTGGGGCAAGTCGGCCGTCTACTTCGTGTCGACCGCGCTGCGACGGGCGGAGGGCGCCGGGCCCACCGTCATCATCAGCCCGCTCCTGGCGCTCATGCGTGACCAGATCGCGGCAGCCGAGCGGGCCGGCATCCGCGCCGTGACGATGAACTCGGCCAACGCACAGGACTGGGACGAGGTGCGTGGGGCACTCGCGGCCGATGCCGTCGACGTGCTGCTCGTCAGCCCCGAGCGGCTGAACAACCCCAGGTTCCGCGACGAGCAGCTGCCCGACCTCGCGCGCCGGTGCGGTCTGCTCGTGGTCGACGAGGCGCACTGCGTCAGCGACTGGGGGCACGACTTCCGCCCCGACTACCGGCGCATCCGCGACCTGCTCGCCGGGCTCCCGGCCGACACCCCCGTGCTGGCGACGACCGCCACCGCCAACGCGCGCGTGGTGACTGACGTCGTCGAGCAGCTCGAGGTCGGTGGCCGCTCCGTGCTCACCGTGCGCGGCGGTCTGGCTCGTGACTCACTGCGCCTCGGGGTGCTGCGATCGATGTCGCCCGAGCAGCGACTGGGCTGGCTGGTCGCCCACCTGCACGAGCTGCCGGGCAGCGGCATCGTCTACACGCTGACCGTCTCTGCGGCTGAGGACGTGGCAGCGGCGTTGTCGGATGCCGGGATCGCGGTCGCGTCGTACACCGGTCGCACCGACCCCGCCGATCGCGAGCGCCTCGAGGGCGCGCTGCGCCGCAACGAGGTCAAGGCTCTCGTCGCGACGTCCGCGCTCGGGATGGGGTTCGACAAGCCCGACCTCGGCTTCGTCGTGCACCTCGGGGCACCGAGCTCGCCGGTCGCGTACTACCAGCAGGTCGGCCGCGCCGGACGTGCCACCGAGCGTGCCGACGTGCTGCTGCTGCCCGGCCCCGAGGACAAGGACATCTGGGCCTACTTCGCGTCGGTGTCGATGCCGCGCGAGGAGCAGGCGCAGAAGGTGCTCGACACCCTGGCCGCAGCGGGGCGGGCCCTGTCGACGGCCGCCCTGGAGACCGCGGTCGACGTGCGACGCACCCGACTCGAACTGCTGCTCAAGGTGCTCGACGTCGACGGTGCCGTGCAGCGCGTGTCGGGCGGGTGGGTGTCCACGGGGGTGCCGTGGACCTACGACGCCGAGCGCTACGAACGGGTCGCTGCTGCCCGCCGGGCCGAGCAGCAGCTGATGATCGACTACGAGCACAGCGACTCCTGCCGGATGGCCTTCCTCCAGGAGACCCTCGATGACGACACCGCCGTCGCGTGCGGGCGCTGCGACGGCTGCGCCGGGCCGTGGTACCCGACGAGCGTGCCGGATGCCGTTGTCGGCGCGGCGCGTGAACGCCTCACGCGCGCGGGCGTCGACCTCGAGCCGCGGGTGCAGTGGCCGACGGGGATGGACCGCATCGGGGTGCCGGTCAAGGGCAAGATCAGCGCCGACGAGTCGCTCCAGCCGGGGAGGGCCCTGGCTCGGCTGTCCGACCTGGGGTGGGGTCAGCGCCTGCGTGAGGTGCTGCGTGACGACAGCCCGGCCAGCGCTGAGCTCCTTCGGGCGTGCGTGCCCGTGCTGGCCGAGTGGCCGTGGGCGCAGCGGCCGGTCGCGGTCGTGGCCGTCCCGTCGCGCTCACACCCGACATTGGTGACCTCGCTCGCCGCTGGGCTGGCGCAGATCGGTCGGTTGCCGCTGCTCGGGGCGTTGGACCTCGCCCACGGGGGGCCGATCGGGGAGCCCGGGGGCAACAGCGCCTTCCGGCTCTCCGGGGTCTGGGAGCGCTTCGTCGTCGGCCCAGAGCTGGCGGCGGCCCTGGCCGGTGTCAACGGCCCGGTCCTGCTCGTCGACGACCTCGTCTCGTCGCGGTGGACCCTCACCGTCGCCGGGCGGGCGCTGCGTCAG
>NZ_DAORSO010000015.1:4367-7056 GCF_035443565.1 Ornithinibacter sp.
CGGAGAACCACCGCGACCTCACGACCCTCTCGTCGTCGGCAGTCGTCGACGAGGTCCGCACCGGCGCCGCCACGATCCGCGCCACGACCGGACGCTCCCCCGCTCCGTGGTTCCGGTTCCCGTTCGGCGCGCGGGACGACCGGACCATCCGGCTGGTCAACGAGGAGTGCTACGTCGCGGTCCGGTGGACCGTCGACAGCCTGGGCTGGAAGGGCACGAGCGGGGGGATGAGCACCGAGAAGGTGCGCGACCGGGTGCTGTCGGCCACCCGCCCCGGGATGGTCGTGCTCATGCACGTCGGGGCCAACCCGGACGACGGCACCACCCTCGACGCAGCGGCCCTGCCCTCGGTCATCGCCGGGCTGAGGGCCAAGGGCTACACGTTCGTCAGCCTGCCGCAGGCCCTGTGACGGCTGCCTCGGGGCGCTGCGGACGCAGGCCTCGTGGCTCGGGGGCTTGCACCCGCACGGTGAGCATCGGCAGGAAGAGCTGCACGACCGGCCCGATGAGCAGGGCGTACAGCACCGTCCCCACGCCGAGGATGCCGCCGAGGGCAAACCCGAGCACGACGACCGTCACCTCCAGCGAGGTGCGCACCAGGCGGATCGAGCGCCCGGTGCGCCGCGCCAGCCCGGTCATCAGCCCGTCGCGGGGCCCCGGGCCGAGCTGGCTGCCGATGTACATCGCCCCGGCCACCCCGTTGCCGACGATCGCCAGGAGCATCACGGCCACCCGCCACCCCAGCCCCTCGATGTCGGGCACCACGGCCAGCGTCGCGTCGATCGCGAGACCGATGACCACGGCGTTCAGCACGGTCCCCAGCCCCGGCCACTGACGCAGCGGGATCCACAGCAGCAGCACGACGAACGACACGACGATGCTCATGAGGCCGTACGACATGGGGATGTGCTGGATCAGTCCGTACTGCAACACCCCCCACGGCTCGAGCCCCAGGTCGGCGCGCAGCAACAACGCCATCGAGATGCCGAACAACACGAGCCCGACGAGCAGCTGGGCCACTCGGTGCGGCAGGCGACCAGCGCGCAGCTGCTCGATCGGGTTCATCGGGACGAGCTCGACACGACGGCTCGCGCCGCGACGGAGGGCCTGGATCGGGGTCATGCACCCCAGCATGCCCCAGAAGTGGCCTTCACTTCGATAGCCAATCGTGCAAGAGTGGCCACCATGTCGACGCACTCGGTCTCCGCAGCACGTACCGCACGGATCGTCGGCACCCTCACCCCCGGACGCCCCGCCTACCGGGCCCTGGCCGACGCCCTGCGCCTGGCCATCGCCGACGGCCGCATCGCCGCTGGTACCCGGCTGCCGAGCGAGCGCGAGCTCACGGCATCCCTCGACGTCAGCCGCACCACGGTGACCCGGGCGTATGCCGTGCTGCGCGACACCGGCTACCTCACCTCGCGCCGTGGCTCGGGGTCCGTGGCCTCGCTCCCCTCCGGCAGCCGGGTCCGCGGCGCCGGGTCGCTCTTCCCCGCCGACCCGGGCGAGGGAGTCATCGACCTCACCTGCGCGGCCACCCGGGCACCCGCGGGTGTCGTCGAGGCCTACGAGCGAGCGGTGTCCCAGCTCCCCGAACACCTGGCCGGGGCCGGCTACCTCACCCTCGGCATCCCCGACCTGCGCGCGGTCATCGCAGACCGCTACACCCAGCGCGGCCTGCCGACCAGCCCTGACGACGTCCTCGTCACCTCGGGGGCGGTCGCCGGTATCGGCATCGTGCTGCGGGCGTTGCTGAGCCACGGCGACCGTGTCGTCGTCGAGAGCCCCACCTACCCCAACACCATCGACGCCCTGCGCCGCTCGGGTGCCCGTCTCGTCCCGCTGGCGATCGACCCCGACGGCTGGGACGCCACCGAGTCGGCCCGCACCATCCGTGCCGCCGGCGCGAGCCTGGCCGTGCTCATCCCCGACTTCCACAACCCCACCGGCGCCCTGATGGGCGACGACGCGCGCGCCACCCTCGCCCGCGCGCTCACGGCATCCGCGACGATCCCCGTCATCGACGAGACGATCGTCGAGGTCGACCTCGACGACGCGGACCCGATACCGCTGCCCTTCGCCGCCCACGACCCGCGGGCGATCTGCGTCGGCAGCTCGTCGAAGTCGCACTGGGGTGGCCTGCGCACCGGGTGGATCCGGGCACCGAAGGGCACCTTGCCTGCGCTCGTCGAGGCCCGGGTGACCACCGACCTCGGAGCCCCCGTGCTCGAACAGCTCGTGCTCCTGGAGCTGATGCGCGCCCACCCCGGCCTGTCACCGCAACGCCGCCTCGACCTGCGCGCCTCGCGGGGCGCCCTCGCCGACGCGCTGCGAGAACACCTCCCGCAGATCTCTTTCCGGATGCCGCGCGGCGGGCTGTCGCTGTGGTGCGAGCTGCCCGAGGACGTCGACGCCACCTCCGTCGCCGTGGCCGCCGAGGATGCCGGGCTGCTCGTCGCCGCCGGCCCGCGCTTCGCGGTCGTCGGAGGGCTGGATCGCTGGATCCGGGTGCCGTTCGTCCTGCCGCCCGAGGTCATGGTGGATGCCGTGGCTCGCCTCGCCGGTGCCCTCGAGTCCGCGCGCGCCCCCCTTGCGTCCGGCAGGGTGGCTGCCCCAGCAGCCAACGTGCCGGACGCAAGCGGGAGGCGGCGACCGCTCGTCGCCTGACCGGGCCCACCGCCCCGCCCAC
>NZ_DAORSO010000015.1:7156-8800 GCF_035443565.1 Ornithinibacter sp.
GCGCCGGATATCGTTGCGACGGTGACCTCCAGCCACTCGACTCAGCCCCCTGAGAACACCCAGCCCGCACCGCTCCTCGACCTCCTGGCCACCCTGGACCTCGAGGAGCTCGGCTCAGCGGTGATGAGCGTGCAGCCCCTGTCGACGGCAGACACCGCCGACGGGTCGCTGCCCACGCCACTGCCCGAGACCTTCGCCGAGGACATCACCCTGTTCCGCGGGCAGAGCCAGAAGCAGCCGCACGGTCGGGTGTTCGGCGGGCAGGTCCTCGCCCAGGGCGTCATCGCCTGTGGCCGCACCGTGCGCGTCATCGAGGGCGGCGAGAAGCGGCGCCTGCACTCACTGCACGCGTACTTCATGCGCCCCGGCGACGACACCCAGCCGATCACGTTCAGCGTCGAGCGCATGCGTGACGGCCGCTCCTTCTCGACCCGCCGGGTGCACGCCATCCAGCACGGCAAGCCGATCCTGTCGATGAGCGCCTCGTTCCAGGACCCCGACGCCGGCCTCGACCACCAGGACCCGTTCCCGCAGACCCCCTCCCCCGACACGCTCCCGAGCCTGGCCGAGCTCTTCGAGGGCGTCGACCACCCGGCGGCCCGGCACATGGCCGAGGGCCGGGCCATCGACCAGCGGCACGTCGAGGGCAACCTCTTCGCGACCCCGGCCACCGACCGGGTCGCTGACCAGCGGGTCTGGATGCGCGCCACCGGCACCCTGCCGGACGACCCGCTCATCCACGACGCCGTGCTGGCCTACGCCTCCGACTACTCGCTGCTCGAGACGATCCTGCGCCGCCACGGCCGCGCCTGGACCACCCCGGGCCTGCGGGCAGCCAGCCTCGACCACGCCATGTGGTTCCACCGGCCGGCTCGCGCCGACGAGTGGATCCTCTACGCCGAGCACTCCCCTTCGGCGCAAGGCGGGCGGGGCCTGGGCATCGGCCGGATGTTCACTGAGGGCGGCATCCTCGTGGCCACCGTCGCGCAGGAGGGCATGTTGCGCGTGCCCTCACCAGAGGAGCACCGCCGCTGACCCGCCCGGCAGGCGCACGGCATCCGCGGTCACCGTGGTGCCCTGGGGGTCCCAGGCGAGCGCCACGCGCCCACCCGTCCGCGGCAGCGCCACCTCGGCGGGGTCGTCGGCGAGGTTGACGACGACGGCGGATGCCGTCCGCCCAGCAGGCGCGTGGAGCGTCACCACCGTGCGCGCGGCCTCGTCCACGTCGACGCGAACGTCGGCGAGGCGGGTCGGGCCCACACCGATGACCCTCCGGCGCAGGGCGATGCACGCCCGGTACCAGTCGAGCAGGCGCCGGTGCCCGGCCTCGTCGACCTCGCCCCAGGCGAGCACCGAGGCCTCCCGCGTGGCGGGGCTCTGCGGGTCCGGCACGTCGGCCGTGGACCAGCCGTGGCTGGCGAACTCGGCCCGCCTCCCGGCGCGCACGGCATCCGCGAGGGCCTCGTCGGTGAAGCTCGTGAAGTACTGCCACGGCGTCGAGGCACCCCACTCCTCCCCCATGAAGATCATCGGGGTGGTGGGCGCGAGCAGGTACAGCGCGGCCCCGGCAGCCTGGAGCCCCGCAGGCACGACGGCGCTGATCCGGTCGCCGGTCATCCGGTTGCCGACCTGGTCGTGGGTCTG
>NZ_DAORSO010000015.1:8900-12352 GCF_035443565.1 Ornithinibacter sp.
CATGTCGACGTCGTTGAGGTCGCTCTCGGCGATGAGGTCGAGGGGACGACCGAGATCCTCGGCCAGCGCTGCCACGGCATCCGAGAGGTCGGCGAGCAGGTGCCGTGGTGAGGCGTCGCGCAGCTCGTGCACGGCATCCAGACGGAGGGCGTCGACGTGGAAGTCGCGCAACCACCGCAACGCGTTGTCGACGATGAAGCCGCGCACGTGGTCGGCGTGGTCCTGGTCGAGGTTGACCGCCGGACCCCAGGGGGTGCTGTGCGCGGTCGTGAAGTACGGGCCGAAGCGGGCGAGGTAGTTGCCGCTCGCGCCGAGGTGGTTGTGCACGACGTCGAGGCAGACGCCGAGCCCGCGTGCGTGGCAGGCGTCGACGAAGCGGGCGAACGCGACCGGGCCGCCGTAGGGGTCGTGCACGGCGTAGAGCCCGACGCCGTCGTACCCCCAGCCCCACCGACCGTCGAAGGCGGCGATCGGCATGACGTTGACGACGTCGACGCCGAGGTCGACGAGGTGATCGAGCCGCTCGATGGCGGCATCGAAGGTGCCCCGCGCGGTGAAGGTGCCGATGTGCAGTTCGTAGACGATGCCCCCGAGCACGCCCTGGCCGGCTCGCGGGCCGCGCCAGTCGCCGTCGGTCCACGTCAGGGTGGCCGGGTCGAACGTGCGGCTCGGTGCGTGCACGCCGTGGGGCTGCCACGCGCTGCGAGGGTCGGGCACGGGAGGTTCGGCACCGTCGAGCACGAACGCGTAGTCGATGACGACGTCGGATGCCGTGGCCGGCCCGTCGCTCTCGGATGCCGTGGACGGCCCGTCCCAGCGCCACCAGCCGTCACCGAGCGCAGTCATCGACTCCCGTCGAGGCTGTACCCCGAGTGACCTATTGGTCGATTCCGGTACGCCAGCCCCGTCGGCAGGCTGTACCCCGAGTGACCTATTGGTCGATTCCGGTACGGACCACTCGATCTCGACGTGGTCAGCCTTCGGGGCCCAGACCTCGATCGGCAGCCTGCCCGCACCAGGTCGGCTCGCCACGCTCACGAGTGCCGCACCAGCAGGGCCACCGGGCGGTGGGCCAGCAGCGTCGCCAGCGACACCGAGCCCCCGGTGATGACGTCGTCGCCGTCAGCCAGCACGTCGCGCCACGATCCGGGCGGAAGCTCGACGACGGCATCCCCGAACCCGCCACCCGCCGCGAGCAGCCCGGCCGCCACGGTCGCGACCGTGACGACACGCAGCCCGTCGGCGTCTCCCCGGGCAAAGGCCAGGGCATGGGGGCTCGAGGTGACCAGCCCGGTGTACGTCGTGCCCTCACCCACGAAGGCAGCGGGGTCCTCGCGGCGCACGCGCAGCGCGCGGGCGGTCACCCGCATCTTCTCGTCGTCGAGGTCGAGCGCAGGCTCGCCGGCGACGACCCGGGCCAGCCGCTCGCCGCGGTCCGTCCAGTCGACGGGCCGACGGTTGTCGGGGTCGACGAGCGAGAGCGTGACGGTCTCGCAGCCCTGGTAGACGTCGGGCACGCCGGGCATGGTCAGCTGGATGAGCTTCTGCGCCAGCACGTTGCCACGCACCGAGGGTTCGTGGGCCACGGTCCAGGCGTCCAGGTGGCTCTGGACCAAGGGGTCGTGGGTGAGGTCGCGCGCGTAGGAGGTGACGGCATCCTCGTAGTCGGTGTCTCCGTCGACCCACGCCGTGTGCACCTTGGCCTCACGCACGGCCTTGAGCAGGTACCCCTCGAGCCGAGAGCCGGTGATCGGCCAGGCCCCGACCAGGGTCTGCCACAGCAGGTACTCGGTCGGCGAGTCCACGAGCGCCGGCCGGTGGGCGTCGCCCAGCGCCCGCGCGGCCGCGACCCACGTCGCCCAGCCCTCGCCGTCCTCGGCGAGCGACATGAGCCGGGCACGCACGTCCTCCGAGCGCTTGGTGTCGTGGGTGGTCAGGGTCGTCATCGACGTCGGCCACGACGCGACGAGCCCCTCGCACCAGGTGTGGAACTCCTCGGCCGAGATCGACAGGTGATCGGGGTGACCGCCGACCTCGTTGGCGCCGGCGAGGCGGAACCAGCGGTAGTAGGCGGTGTCCTCGATGCCCTTGGCCATGACCGGGCCGCAGGTCTGCTGGAAGCGCACCCGGAAGTCGTCGGCGAGCGGGCCGGTGTCGAGCGCGGCGTCGCGCAGCTCACGATCGAGCACGAGGTCGACGATCACCTCCAGAGCGGGCTCGTCGGTCGGCGCCAGGTGAGCACGCGCGCGACCAGCCGCAGCCTCGATGACCGCCGCCTGCTCGGGGTCCACGGCACGCCCGGGCACGACGTAGGCGCGGTAGCGGTCCATCGCGACGAGCAGGGCCTCGAGCGCGCGCCGGGCCGACGCCTGGTCGAGGTCGGGCAGGATGCGCCGCACGAGCCGCATGAGCCGGTCGACCTCGGCGGCCTGCACGTCGTCGACGACGAGGCGCTTGGCCTCGGCGACCACGTCGTCCAACGACCCGCGCTCGGGCGCGGCCTGCGCCCACAGCCGGTCGAGCACCGCAGCCCCGGCCGAAGGGGTGAGCACCTGCTGCACCCGCAGCAACGCGTCGTAGCCCGTCGTGCCGGCACACCTCCACGAGTCGGGCAGCTGCTCGCCGCCCTCGAGGATCTTCTCGACGACGACCCAGGAGTCCCCCGTGGCGTCGGCGAGCCGGTCGAGGTAGCCGCCGGGGTCGGCGAGCCCGTCGGGGTGGTCGATGCGGAAGCCGTCGACCGCGCCGTGCCCGTGCAGGGCGAGCAGCAGGGCGTGGGTGGCCATGAACACGACCGGGTCCTCGACGCGCACCGCGACGAGCGAGGTGACGTCGAAGAAGCGGCGGTAGTTCAGCGCCTCCCCCGCCTCGCGCCAGCTCGACAGGCGGTACGCCTGCGCGTCGACGAGCTCGGCCAGCGGCAGCCCCTCGGTGCCCGGCGCCACCGGGAACTCGGCGTCGTAGTAGCGCAGGACCGGGTCGGATGCCGTCGGCCCACCGTCCGCGGCGAGCACCAGTTCGCCGGCCTCGAGAGCCTGCTCGAGCGTTCCGCCGAGCACCGGCATCAGGAGCCGGTCGTCCTCGGCGACCCAGTCGACGTCGAACCACCCGGCATACGGCGAGCGGCGGCCCTCCCGCAACAACGACCAGAACGGGGCGTTGAGGTGGGCCGGCTGCGGCACCGCCATGTGGTTGGGCACGACGTCGACGATGATGCCGAGCCCCGCGGCGCGGCACGCGGTGACCAGACGCTCGAAGCCACCCCGGCCACCGGCCGCTTCACTGATCCGGGTGTGGTCGAGCACGTCGTAGCCGTGCGTCGAGCCCGGCGCCGCCTGGAGCACGGGTGAGAGGTAGACGTGCGAGACACCGAGCGAGGCCAGGTACTCGGTGTGCCCGGCAGCGTCGTCGTAGGTGAACCCCTCGTGGATCTGCAGGCGGTAGGTCGACGT
>NZ_DAORSO010000015.1:12452-15225 GCF_035443565.1 Ornithinibacter sp.
TCGGGGAGCACGAACGAGTCGGCCTCGTGGTGGGCGTTGAAGATGACGAGGAAGTCGTCGTCGAGCACCCGGCGGCCGCGCGAGTCCATGCTGGGGATCGCCTGGCCGTTGAGGAAGACCATGACGGTCTTGGCCTCGTCATTGGCCCAGGCCGACTCCCCCATCAGCTCACCCGAGGGCTGGAACCAGGCGATGTCGCCGAGTTCGGAGGTGCCGCCGTGGTCGGCGCTACCGGCGAAGAACCGGCGCCGGCGGAACACCGCGTGCTCGCGGCGCAGGGTGGTGAGTGCCGCGGTGAAGGCGTAGAGCTCCTTCTGGGCCTCGTCGAGGTCCCAGTCGACCCAGGCGAGCTCGTTGTCCTGGCAGTACACGTTGTTGTTGCCCTGCTGGGTGCGGCCGATCTCGTCGCCGTGGGCGATCATCGGCACGCCCTGGCTGAGCAGGAGCGTGGTGAGGAAGTTGCGCTGCTGGCGCAGGCGCAGGGCGATGACGTCGGGGTTCTCGCTCGGCCCCTCCTCGCCGCAGTTCCAGGAGCGGTTGTGGCTCTCGCCGTCGTTGCCGTCCTCGCCGTTGGCCTCGTTGCGCTTCTCGTTGTACGACACGAGGTCGCGCAGGGTGAAGCCGTCGTGGGCGGTGACGAAGTTGATCGACGCGATCGGCTTGCGGCCGCTGTGCTCGTAGAGGTCGCTGGAGCCGGTCAGGCGCGAGGCGAACTCCCCGAGGGTGCGGGGCTCCCCGCGCCAGAAGTCGCGCACGGTGTCGCGGTACTTGCCGTTCCACTCCGTCCACAGCGGGGGGAAGTTGCCGACCTGGTAGCCACCGTCGCCGACGTCCCAGGGCTCGGCGATGAGCTTGACCTGGCTGATGACCGGGTCCTGCTGGATGAGGTCGAAGAACGCCGAGAGCTTGTCGACCTCGTGGAACTGGCGGGCCAGGGTGGCGGCGAGGTCGAAGCGGAAGCCGTCGACGTGCATCTCGGTGACCCAGTAGCGCAGCGAGTCCATGATCAGCTGGAGCACGTGCGGGTGGCGCATCAGCAGGCTGTTGCCGGTGCCGGTCGTGTCGTAGTAGTGCTCCTTGGCGTCGTCGACGAGGCGGTAGTACGCCGCGTTGTCGATGCCGCGGAAGCACAGCGTCGGGCCGAACTCGTTGCCCTCGGCGGTGTGGTTGTAGACGACGTCGAGGATGACCTCGATGTCGGCGGCGTGCAGCGCCTTGACCATGGCCTTGAACTCGGTGACCTGCTCGCCACGGCGTCCGCGGGCGTACCCGTTGTGCGGGGCGAGGAAGCCGATGGTGTTGTAGCCCCAGTAGTTCGTCAGGCCCTTGGCCTGCAGGGAGGTGTCCTGCACGAACTGGTGCACCGGCATCAGCTCGATCGCCGTGATGCCCAAGGTGCTCAGGTGGTCGATGATCGCCGGGTGGGCGATGCCCGCGTAGGTGCCGCGGATCTCCTCGGGCACCTCCGGGTGGGTCATCGTGAGGCCCTTGACGTGCGCCTCGTAGATGACGGTGTCGTGGTACTCGTGGCGCGGCGGCCGGTCGTGGCCCCAGTCGAAGTAGGGGTTGATGACGACCGAGAGCATCGTCTTGCCGAGGTTGTCCTCGGTGTTGCGCTTGGTCGGGTCGGTGAAGTCGTAGGAGAACAACGCCTGGTCGTTGGTGACCTGACCCTCGATGGCCTTGGCGTACGGGTCCAGGAGCAGCTTGCTCGGGTCGCAGCGGTGGCCGTTGGCGGGGTCGAACGGGCCGTGGACCCGGAACCCGTAGAGCTGACCGGGTGAGACCCCGGGCAGGTAGGCGTGGTGGACGAAGCCGTCGACCTCGGGCAGGTCGATGCGGGTCTCGACGCCCTCGTCGTCGATGAGGCAGAGCTCAACCCGCTCTGCGACCTCGCTGAACAGGGCGAAGTTCACGCCGCTGCCGTCATAGGTGGCGCCAAGGGGGTATGCGGTACCGGGCCAGATCTGCACTGGTTGCCTTCCGTGGGTGGTCACAAAACCAGCGACGGTGCTGGGCTCACGGGGGCACACGAGCCACCCGCGGGTTCTTTCAAACTTACCGGTCGGGACCGACAGCGCGAAAACGTTCGGCCGCGTCCGGCATCCGAAGTACCCCTCGGTAGGGTGCGGGGCATGGAGAACCAACGTGTCGCCGTCGTCACCGGAGCAGCTCGCGGCATCGGGGCGGCGACCGCCACCCGGCTGGCCCGGGACGGTTTTGCCGTGGCCGTGCTCGACCTCGACGAGGGCGCCTGCGAAACCGTGGCCGACAGCATCCGCGCCGACGGCGGCACCGCCCTCGGGCTCGGGGTCGACGTCACCGACGCCGAGCAGGTCGAGTCGGGCGTGGCCCGCGTGGCCGACGAGCTCGGCCCGCCGGTGGTGCTCGTCAACAACGCCGGCATCATCCGCGACAACCTCATCTTCAAGATGACCGAGGGCGACTGGGATGCCGTGATGGCGGTGCACCTCAAGGGCGCCTTCCTCATGACCCGCGCGTGCCAGGCCCACATGACGGCCCAGAAGTACGGCCGGATCGTCAACCTGTCGTCGTCGTCGGCCCAGGGCAACCGCGGGCAGGCCAACTACTCCGCGGCCAAGGCGGGGCTCCAGGGCTTCACCAAGACCCTCGCCATCGAGCTCGGTCGGTTCGGGGTGACCGCGAACGCGGTGGCGCCGGGGTTCATCCAGACCGACATGACCGCGGCGACCGCCGAGCGGATCGGGATGCCGTTCGAGGACTTCCTGGCGCAGGCCGCCGCCGCGGTGCC
>NZ_DAORSO010000015.1:15325-31395 GCF_035443565.1 Ornithinibacter sp.
GACACCGCCTTCCTCGTCATGATCGGCTTCTTCCTGCTCGCGCAGGTCGCCTACGTCATGGCGTTCTGGCCCTTCCGGTCCCGCAGCGTGCTGCACGTGCGGCGCCCCGTGCTCCTGGGGTACGTCGCCGTGGTCGTCGCCCTCGTGCTGGCGTGCGTCGGTGGTGCCGCAGGGATGCTCGTGCCGGTGCTCGTCTACGGGACGCTGTTGGGCACCATGGCGGTGCTCGCGACCGGCGTGAACCTGCCGACCGCGATCGGCGGCGCGCTCTTCCTCGTCTCTGACGGGTTGATCGCGCTCAACGCCTTCGCCGAGGGGTTCGACCTCCCCGGCCAGGGCTTCTGGGTGATGGCCACCTACCTGGCGGCGCAGTCGCTCATCGTCGTCGGGGTGCTCACGACGAGGGATGCCGCCCGCTCACGGTGAGCGGACGGCATCCGGTGGGCGTGTGGCCCGGCCTCAGAGGCCGAGGTCGCGCCCGATGAGCTCCTTCATGATCTCGTTGGAGCCGGCCCAGATCTTCGTCACGCGGGCGTCGCGCCAGGCGCGGGCGACGCGGTACTCGTTCATGAAGCCGTAGCCGCCGTAGAGCTGGACGCACTCGTCGAGCACGTCGTTCTGCACCTGCGCGCTCCACCACTTGGCCTTGGCGGCGTCGACCGCGGTCAGCTCACCCTTCGCGTGCGCCTCGATGCAGTCGTCGACGTAGGCCTCGGCGACCTCGATCGCGGTGACCATCTCGGCGAGCTTGAACTTGTTGTGCTGGAAGGAGCCGATCGCCTGGCCGAAGGCCTTGCGCTCCTTGGCGTACTCGATGGTCTCCAGGAGGATCTGCTTGGCGTGGGCGACGTTGGCGGCGGCGGCACCGACGCGCTCCTGCGGCAGGCGCTGCATCATCGCGATGAAGCCCATGCCCTCGTCGCCGATGCGGTTGCTGTCGGGCACCCGAACGTCCTGGAAGAACAGCTCGGCGGTGTCGGACTCCTCCTGGCCGACCTTGTCGAGCTTGCGGCCGCGGGTGAAGCCCTCCATGCCGTCCTCGACCATGAACAAGGTGATGCCCTTGGCGCCCTTGGTCGGGTCGGTGCGGGTCGCGACGATGACCAGGTCGGCCTGGTAGCCGTTGGTGATGAAGGTCTTGCTGCCGTTGAGGATCCAGTCGTCACCATCGCGCACGGCATTGGTCTTCAGGGCTGCGAGGTCCGACCCACCCCCGGGCTCGGTCATCGCGATCGCGCAGATCTTCTCGCCGGCGGCCATGGCGGGCAGCCAACGCTCCTTCTGCTCCTGGGTGCCGAGGTCGACGATGTACGGGGGGCAGACGTCGCTGTGGATGCCGAAGCACGAGCCGACGGCGGCGTTGAAGCCGTTGATCACCTCGGCGGAGACCGCGTTGAAGCGGTAGTCCTCGGCGCCCATGCCGCCGAACTCCTCGGGGATGTCCAGGCCGAAGAGCCCCTGGCTGCCGGCTTCCTTCCAGATGTCGCGGTCGATCGACTTGACCTCGAGCATCTGCTCGGCGCGCGGCTTGAGCGTGCGCTCGACGAACTCGCTCACCGAGGCTCGGAAGTCTTCGTGCTCGGGACCGTAGATGTTGCGGGGCATGCTGGCTCCTCCGGGCGGATCACAGATCCGGATCGACGTTGACTAAGCGCTTGCTTAGTTTCGCGTGGGTACGGCATGCTGTCAACCGTGCCGAGCACCACACCCCTGAGCGAGAGCGCCCTCCTCGATGCCCTCGCGCCCGCAGGTGGGCGCCAGAGTGCCGTCGGCGACGTCAGTGACACCGCGGTGCGGATCATGCTCGCCGCCGCTGATGCCTTCGCGCAGCGCGGCTTCCACGCGACCACGACGCGGGACATCGCATCCCGCGCCGGCCTGTCCCCCGCCGGGGTCTACGTGCACTTCGCCTCCAAGGAGGTGCTGCTGTTCGAGCTGAGCCGGCGCGGTCACGAGCGAGCCCGTGACCTGCTCGTCGAGGCGGCCGCAGCGGCTGCCAACCCCACCGAGGCGCTGCGCGCGATCATCGGCGGCTTCTCGCGGTGGCACGCCGAGCACTACGAGCTCGGTCGGATCGTCCAGTTCGAGTTCCGTCACCTGCGATCAGAGCACCGGGATGCCGTGCTCGGGCTGCGCAAGGAGATCGACCAGGTCGTCGCCGGTGTGCTGCGCGACGGTGTCGAGACCGGGGAGTTCGCGGTGACCGACGTGCCCGCGACCGCACTCGCGCTGCTGTCGATGGCCATCGACGTGGCTCGCTGGTACACCCCCGACGTGCGCCGCACCCCCGCCGCGATCGAGGCCACGTACGGCGAGCTCGCGGTTCGGCTCGTGCGTCCCGGTGAGGCGCTCGCGGCCTCGGCCCTGCCGTGAACGATGGGCTGCAGCCGGTCACCCGGCGCCGAGTGCGGCTGTGAGGACTGGTGCGCCCGTAGATAGGGTGAGTCAGTGAAAAGCCACGCACGGTCGGCCCACGGACACGGGGGGTCCCCCTCCATCGAGGTGCCCGACTACTGGTGGTACGTCGCACGGGCCGACCTTCTCGAGACCGCGCTGCGATCTCACGTGCAGGGGTCTGGCCTCACGCTCGACCTCGGCAGCGCAGACGGCCCCAGCGCCTCCTGGCTTCGTGATGCCGTCTCACGAACCGTGGCGCTCGACATCGACCCACGCGGCCTGGGAAGCGACGGGGTGTGTGGCTCTGCGCTCGCACTCCCCTTCGCGGACGAGACCTTCGAGGTGGTCTCGGCGTTCGACGTCATCGAGCACTGCGACCCCGAGAGCCAGGCGCTGGCCGAGGTTCGCCGGGTGCTGAAGCCCGGTGGGCGCTTTGTCATGTCCGTGCCCGCGTACACCTGGGCATGGAGCGACTTCGACGTCGCCAACGGTCACCACCGGCGCTACACCCGCCAGCGCGCACGGTCAGCCGTGGAAGCGGCCGGCTTCAGCGTTCAGCGCGTCACCCACGGGTTCGCCTCGGTGTTCCCGATGTTCGCGGCCGAACGGGCCGCGCGGAAGCTGCGAGGGAGGAGGGCCCAGGGCGCCGTCGACATCGTCGAGGTCCCGACGGTTCCGAAGCCGCTCAACGACGCGCTGCTGGCCCTGTCACGCTTCGACCGGCACATCCTGTCGCGTGCTGACCTGCCCTTCGGCTCATCGGTCTTCCTCGCCGCCACCCGGGTCGGCTGAGCCAAGGCCACCGACCCTCGCATCCGGCGGGGTCACGTCAGGGATCGAGCGGTCCACCGCTCACCACGCGGGCCCTGACATCGGCGGCCGTGCGCGACAGGCCGGCGGCCAACGGCGTGGACGCGAGGGCGTCGACGTCGGGCCACACTCGTGAGGCCAGCCGAAGGTCGAGCACCTGCCCCGTTCCGGCGCCCCCCACCGCAATGGTCCGCAACGGCCGGTGGAACACCCGGCGCGCCTCGGAGACCAGGTACCCGACGGTCACCGGCCTCCCCGATGACAGCACCTTCGTCACCACCGCACCGCGTGGCTCCCCGCGGACCAGCTCGAGACACCGAACGATCATGGTCGCCGCGTCGCCCACGTACAGGTAGTCACGAATCGTGTCCATGGACACGTAGAGCGGGAGTGGGCGCCCAGTGGCGTCGGCGAGGCAGAGCTGCGACAACAGGCCCTGCGGTTTGCCGAGGGTCTGGCCGGGCCCGTAGACATTGGCGAGGCGCCCGATGACTGCCTGCACGCCGGTCTCGGACGCCACCCGCTGAACCGTGTCCTCCATGGCCAGCTTCGCCCGGCCGTAGGGAACGAGGGGTGCCGCGTCGGTGCGCTCGTCGAAAGGAGCACCTGTCGCCCCGGCGTAGACGCCGCCGGCTGATGACGCGAGGAAGACGACGCCGTCCTCGTCCGGGCCCACCGACGCTGCCAACGCGCCCATGACACGGTCGAAGACCCTCACCTCCGCGGCGAGGGCATCCTCCGCCGTCGCGACGACTCCTGCGCCAGCGCACCAGGCGACCGACCACGGGCGGCCCTGCCGCGCCTGGCTGAAGTCGTCGAGAGCGAGGAGGAGAGCCGAGATGCTCTCGCCCTCGTCGCCCCAGGGGACCGCGGCCACCCGCACCTCGTGGCGCGCCCGCCCAAGGGCCGTGACGAGGTGCCGACCGACGAGACCGCCCGCCCCCACGACCAGCGTGAGCGGCTGTGTCGGGCGTGTCGTCATCTCGCGTCGCGGCCGAGGGGCCCGTCGCGCCGATCGCGAACCGGCAGGTAGAGGGGCTTGCCCATCGCCATGTTGACCGCCATCCCGACGTACTCGGCGATCACCCCGAGTGAGAAGAGGATGACGCCTGTCGCCACCATGAGCAGGATCATCGTGGACGTCCACCCGGGTGCGTCCCACGAGCCCAGCGCCTTGCCGATGAGCAGCACCAGCGCGATGACCGGGGCGAGCAGCACCGCGGTGGCACCGAGGACACTGACCCAGCGCAGCGGGCGAGTTCCGCTGGAGAGCACCAGCCGCCAGAAGTGCGAGACCAACGTTCGCATCGAGTACCCGGACGGCCGATCCCCCTCACGGCGCATCTCGACGGGCGAGGTGACTGCTCGCCGGGCAACCCACGAGATCGCCACGTCGAGGTAGATGCCCGGGCCTGCGTACGCGGCGACCGAGCGGGCCACCTCCCCGAGGATCAGCCGATAGCTGTTGAAGTCCGAGGCCTGAGCACCCTTGGTGAGGCGCTCGACGACCGCCTTGGCCCCGCGGGAGGCAAGGTTGCGAACCGGTCCGTGGGGCGGTTCGTTGGTCGGCTTGGCGTAGACGACGTCAGCCTGCTGGTCCATGGCCGTGTCCAGCAGCGACCCGAGCGCCTCCGGGTCGTGCTGGCCGTCCTCGTCCAGGGTCGCGACCCACTCGCCACCCGAGGCGGCGATTCCCGCCAGGGTCGCGGCGTGCTGGCCGAAGTTGCGGCTCAGCCACACGGGGCGAGCCCAGTCGTGCTCCGCACACAGGTGTCTGATCGTGTCGTCAGAGGCATCCGGACCACAGTCGTGGACCAGAAGCACCTCGGCCACCTGGTACTGCCGACCACCGGGCGACACCCGTATCGCAACCGATGCCGCCAGTTCCTCGACGACAGCGGCCAGCGTCCGCTCCCCCTGGTAGACGGGGATGACGACGGAGACCTGGTGCGGTCCGGTCACTCGCGGGTGAGCTTGCGGTAGGTCACCCGGTGCGGGCGGGCGGCGTTGGCTCCGAGTCGCTCGATCTTGTTCTCCTCGTAGGCCTGGAAGTTGCCCTCGAACCAGTACCACTTGGCGGGGTTCTCGTCGTCACCTTCGTAGGCGAGGATGTGCGTCGCGACCCGGTCGAGGAACCACCGGTCGTGGCTGATGACCACGGCGCAGCCCGGGAAGTCGAGCAGCGCGTTCTCCAGGGATCCCAGCGTCTCGACGTCGAGGTCGTTGGTGGGCTCGTCGAGGAGCAGGAGGTTGCCGCCCTCCTTGAGGGTCAGTGCGAGGTTGAGGCGGTTGCGCTCGCCACCGGAGAGGATGCCGGCCTTCTTCTGCTGGTCCGGGCCCTTGAAGCCGAACTGGCTGACGTAGGCGCGCGAGGGGATCTCGACCTGACCGACGTTGATGTAGTCGTGCCCGCCGGAGACGGTCTCCCACAGCGACTTCTCCGGGTCGAGACCGCCGCGGCTCTGGTCGACGTAGGAGATCTTGACCGTCTCACCGACGTCGACCACTCCCCCGTCGGGCTCCTCGAGCCCGACGATCGTCTTGAACAGCGTGGTCTTGCCGACGCCGTTCGCGCCGATCACTCCGACGATGCCGTTGCGCGGCAGGGTGAAGGACAGCCCGTCGATGAGCACCCGGTCACCGAACCCCTTGCGCAGGTTCTTCACCTCGATGACCTTGCTGCCCAACCGGGGGCCCGGGGGGATCGCGATCTCCTCGAAGTCGAGCTTTCGGGTGCGATCCGCCTCAGCGGCCATCTCCTCGTAGCGGGCGAGGCGGGCCTTGGACTTGGTCTGGCGGGCCTTGGCGTTGCTGCGCACCCACTCCAGTTCCTGCGCCAGTCGCTTGGAGAGCTTGGCGTCCTTCTTGCCCTGCACCTCGAGTCGGGCCTGCTTCTTCTCCAGGTACGTGGAGTAGTTGCCCTCGTACGGGTAGGCGCGGCCGCGGTCGAGCTCGAGGATCCACTGGGCGACGTTGTCCATGAAGTACCGGTCGTGGGTCACGGCGACGACGGCACCGTGGTAGGCAGCGAGGTGCTGCTCGAGCCACAGCACCGACTCGGCGTCGAGGTGGTTCGTCGGCTCGTCGAGGAGCAGCAGGTCGGGCTTCTGCAGCAGCAGCTTGCACAGGGCGACGCGGCGACGCTCACCGCCGGAGAGCACCGTCACGTCAGCGTCCGGCGGCGGGCAGCGCAGCGCGTCCATCGCCTGCTCCAGCTGGGAGTCGAGGTCCCAGGCGTCAGCGGCGTCGATGGCCTCCTGGAGCTGGCCCATCTCGGCCATGAGGGCGTCGAAGTCGGCGTCGGGGTCGGCCATCAGCACCGAGATCTCGTTGTACCGGTCGAGCTTGGCCTTGATCTCGCCAGCGCCCTCCTCGACGTTGCCGAGAACGGTCTTGCCCTCGTTCAGCTCGGGCTCCTGCATGAGGATCCCGACCGAGTACCCGGGGGTGAGCCGCGCCTCGCCGTTCGACGGCTGGTCCAGCCCCGCCATGATCTTCAGCACCGAGGACTTGCCTGCGCCGTTCGGGCCGACCACGCCGATCTTGGCGCCGGGGAGGAAGGACAGGGTGACGTCGTCGAGGATGACCTTGTCGCCGTGTGCCTTGCGGGCACGGGACATGACGTAGATGAACTCGGGCATGGGGCACAGGCTATCGACCACCAGTGCCCCGGCCCGAATCCGAGGCCTCGGCGACCCCTCAGGCCGCGAACTCGTCCGCAGGCACCACCAGCGGCCCCCCGTTGAGGTAGGTGTCCTCGCCGTCATCGCCCACGGGCTCGTCGGCGATGCTCTCGGGGCGCGCCGCAGCCCCCTCGACCTCGCCGGGGCGGCCGACCTTGGCGAACGCCGCGGTGCCGTAGGTCAGGTCGTGACCGGCCGCATCAGCGACGATCTCGACGTCCCACCACGTCGTGCCGTCCTCCCGGACGTACGACGTGATGTGCTGCCGGCCGTGGATCGTCACCGGCTGCCCCTTGCGCAGCGAGACCCCGACGTTCGCGGCGAGTGCCCGGAAGGTGGTGACGCTGTAGAAGCTCGTCGGGGTGTCCTCCCACACCCCCGGCTGGCCCTGCACCTGCTTGCGCGCCGACGTCGCGACGCGGAACGTCGCCATCGGCGACCCCGTCTTGGTCGTGCGGACCGTGGGGTCGGCCACGAGCCGCCCCCGGATGGTCACATAGGTCTCGTTCATCGCGAACCCCTCCTTTGGTGCCCCGCATCTCGGGACTCCCCTGAGACTGCTCCCGAACGTGGAGGTGCCACCACTGGTGCGGCCAACCTGTGGACAACCTCGGCCGGGCACCCACCCTGTGGACGAGAGGGCTCAGTTTCCCGCGGCTCGGGAGAGAGCGAGCCGGGTGGCAGCGTGGCGCTCGAGGACCCGCTCGACCGGGCGGACGATCTCCTCACGGGCCACCTCGTCGATCGACTCACGCAGTCGACGATCGATCACCTGGGCTCGTCGCTGTGACCCGACACGGGCCAACGGGCGGGCGACCAGCGCCAGGAGCACACCAGCCACCAGCCCACCGAGGAACAGGACGAGCGGCACCGGGAGGATCCCGATGCTGGGGGGCGCACCGATCACGGCATCCATCTGGAGCCACCCGAGCACGACATACAGGGCGAGCCAGAGGAATCCGACGACGGCGGCGGCGGCCAGCACCAGCTGGCCGACCCCGAATGCTCGCCACCACACCGGCGATCGGGCGTGCAGGGGGGTGCCGACGACCGCTTGGTCGAGGGCGTCTCCCAGAGCGGCGCCCGAGGGTGCGGCGGCCGTCTCGACCGCCTCGGCCCACGGTGCGGGCAGCCCTTCGGACGCGCGGTCCACGAGACGACGGGTCGCGATCTCGACGGCCGATCGCGCTGCCGGGCTTGCCGGGGGAAGCGAGGAGCGCCCGAGGACGGAGCGGACATCCGCGTCGGAGACGCTGATGTCCCGGCCATCCAGGCGCAAGCGCCGCAAGGGCCGCGGGCGAAGCGACTGCGCCCACCGGGTGAATGGCCAGCCGGTGTGGGACACCGCCTCCATCCGGTAGTCGCGGGCCACGGCCTCGACCACCGTGGGAACGCCAGCGCTTCGCGCGAGGGCGTCGACGAGGTCGGACCGCGCCGCGTCGTCGAGCACGGGCTCACCCTCGGCCACGTGGCTGGTGAGGGCACCAGCAGCGGCCCGGACGTCCGCGGCCAGGCGTGAGCGCGCCATCGTGCGCCCAGCCACGGCGTTGGCCAACCGTTGGCGCAGGACGTCGATGCCGTGACCGGTGGCGACCGACGTCGCGAGCACGGTCGCACCAGGGACCCCGTCGCGCTCCATCAGCCGGACCAGGTCGGTGCGGCACTGGTCGACTTCGGCGTCGCTGAGCCGATCACTCTGGTTGAGGACGACCATGGTCACGGCCTCGTGGGTGGCGAGCGCCGAGACGTAGTCGTCGTGCAACCGTGCGTCCGCGTACTTCTGCGGGTCGGTGACCCACACGAAGAGATCCACCAGGTCGAGCACACGCTCGGCCTCGACCCGGTTCGTGACCTCACGGGAGTCGAAGTCGGGCAGGTCGAGCAGCACCAGACCGTCGAGCGACCCGAGCACCTCGGGCTCATCGTCGCGCTGGTCTCCGACCACGTGCCGGGCGCCCACACCCAGCCAGTCGAGGAGCTCCCCGGCCGGCTGCGCGCCCCAGATCGCCGCTGTCGGCGTCGCCGTCGTCGGTCGGCGCACGCCGGTGACGGCGACGTCGGTCCCCACGAGCGCGTTGAACAGCGAGGACTTTCCACTGCCCGTGGCACCGGCGAGCGCGACGATGGTGTGGTCCCCGACCAGCGCGGTGCGCTCGGCCACCTTGGCCACCACGGCATCCGCCCGCCCGCGTTCGTCGGCTGGCAGCTGGGCGCCACCGGCATCTGCCGCCGCTGCGAGGGCCGCGGCCGCAGCCGACAACTCATCCGCGGAGATCACGACGCCGCGGGCACGTCCCATGCGCAGCGGGCTCACCGCACGACCTTCCGCAGGTCAGCGGCGACAGCGCTGAGGCGTCCGGCCTGGTCGGCGAGAGCGGGCGTCTCGGGGAGCGCGACGGCGTACCGCTGCTGCTCCCCCTCGTAGAGTTCGTCAGCGAGTTCGAGAAGGCGGCGACGCGCCTTGGTCGCCATCGTGCGCACGGCCTGGTCACCGAAGATCGCCTCGAGCACCCGCTGGGCCAGCACCGCGGTACCACCGGCGATCCCGACCTCGGCACCGAGCAACCCACCGGTGCTGCTGAACGCGACCAACATCAGGAACAGGCCGATGGCGTTGACGCCGTAGGCGGCGATGCGCGCATTGGTTCGACGGCCCTGCCCCTCGCTGCGAACGAGGTCGAGCACCTCGCCCTGCCACTGACGCACGAGTCGCTCGACGTCAGCAGGCAGCCCCGGGCTCGGCTTGGCGAGATCGGGATGCCGCGCGAGCACCGGTTCCCCACCCGGCAGGCGGCGCCAGGCGCGAGCCGACTGCGAGGCCGCGGTCTCCGCATTGGCGAGGATCAGGGTGGCGACCCCGCTCTGCAGGGCCTCACCCAGACCGTCGGCCGGGGGCGTGCTGCCCTTGACGGCGGCGGTGAGCTTGTCGCGCCAGCGGGAGACGGTCGTCTCCACCTGGCGGAAGAACTCACCGGTGCCGACGAACTCCTGCCAGCGGGCCAGGACCTCGCCGCGAAGCAGGGTGCCGTCGGTCATGCCGTCGTCAACGCGACGGTGGGCCTCGTCGTAGCTCTCGTCGACGGCCCGGAGCAGAGCCGTGGCGGCATCGTGCTGGTCACGGCTGGCCACGACGAGGTCACTCGTTCGCCCGGACAGCGAGTCGACGGCACCGCGAAGGGTCTGGCCGACGACGATGGAGCGCGCCCGGGAATCGCTGGCCAGGGCGTGCAGCCACGCGCTGAGCCGCTCCACGGCCTCGGGCGGCAGCTGGCCGTCAGCATCCAGGGGTGCTTCGGGGACGGTGAAGATGGGTGCGGTGGGCAGCCCCTGCTCGCGCAGCATGGTCGCCAGGTGGGGGCGGATCTCGTCGATGGCCTCGGCGGGGATCCGGTCGAGGACGATGGCAACGGACGTGCCGCGGTCGGCGGCCGTGCGCAGCAGGTCCCACGGCACGGCATCCGCATACCGTGCCGCCGTGGTGACGAACAGCCAGAGGTCGGCCGCCGAGAGCAGCTGAGCGGCAATGGCGCGGTTGGCCGAGACGACCGAGTCGATGTCCGGGGCGTCGAGCAGGGCCATCCCGGCGGGCAACGTCGAGGACTCGACGAGGCGCACCGTGCCCGGCTGGTCGAGCCCCGCCTGGTCGGGGTTGCCGTCCCCGGTGACCCGCGCGAGGCCGGGCAGGATGCGTGCGTCGGCGAACCAGCCGCGATCATCCGGGTGGTGCACCAGGACGGGCGACGTCGTCGTCGGCCGCAGAACGCCCGGACGGCTCACCCGGGCGCCGACGATGGAGTTGACCAGGGTCGACTTGCCCGCGCCCGTCGATCCACCCACGACAGCGAGCAGGGGTGCGTCGATCGCGCGCAGCCGGGGGAGCACGTAGTCATCGAGCTGGTGCAGCAGGGCCGTGCGCGAAGCCTCGGCGGCTGCTCGGCTCGGCACCTCGAGCGGCAGTGACGTCTGACCGACCTCGTCGCGCAGGGCCTCGACGACAGAGGCGAGCGCCTCCACGTCACTGTCCACGATCACGACGCCAACCCTAACGACTTTGTGCAGGTCGACAGGCGATTGCCTCGGGCGCGCCGGATGATGTTCAGTATGCGACTGTTCGTGGCACTGCACCCGAGCCTGGAGGCGGCCGAGCACCTCGAGGACTTCCTCGACGCCCGGGAGGGAGCCGACCCCGACCTGAGGTGGGCCTCGCCGGCGCAGTGGCACGTGACGCTCGCCTTCATGGGGTCAGCGCCCGAGCGCGTGGTGGAGGACCTGGTCAACGGTGTCGCTGCCGCTGCCGAGCGGTGCGCTCCGATGGACCTGGGCATCACCGGTGGGGGCTGCTTCCCGGACGTGACGGCAGCCCGGGTGCTGTGGGCCGGGCTGGCCGGCGGGGAGGCCTTGGCACCGTTGGCACGCTCGGTGCGCAGCGCCGCCGCCGTGGTCGGCGCAGCCCCCGAGGGCGGGCCGTTTCGTCCCCACCTCACCTTGGGCCGATTCGGGCGACCCACGGAGGCAACCCGGTGGGTCCGGGTCCTGGACTCCTACGACGGGCCCGCGTGGACGGCATCCGAGGTCGTGGTCGTCGCCTCGCACCTCCCCCGGGAGCGTGGGCACCGTCCACGCCACGAGGTCCTGGCACGCTGTGGCCTCGGCGGTGCACGACCCCCGGGCGCCCACCGCGATGGTGCCGTGCCAGACCTACACTGACCTTCGGCGGTCGGGATGATCGCTCGGCCCCCGTAGCTCAGCGGATAGAGCAAGAGCCTTCTAATCTCGAGGTCGCAGGTTCGAGTCCTGCCGGGGGCGCTCAGTTGGACAGTTCCGGGACGGGAGTGGCTGCAATCGCCGCAAGCATGGTTGACTTCGAGCAGGCCCTCGTTCTCTCCCCCCAGTGCGCGAGGGCCCAGCACCCCGGGTTGAGGCCTCACGGCCTCCCCGGGGTGCGCCTTTGGGGCGTCACGCGTCAGCGACGACGCCCCGGGAGAGCTCACGTGTCCGGCGCAGCGCCATCTCGGCCAGGGCTGCCGCGATGTCCGGCACCACCGAGTCGTCGAACGCCGCTCGCGGCGAGTGGTTGTCCTCCGCGTCGGCCACGTCCGGGAAGGCGCACGCGCTGACGTTGAGGTAGGCACCGGGCACCTCGTCGAGGACGAACGACATGTCCTCCGACCCGGCTTCGGGGTTGGCCATGTCGACCCAGCGGTCGGCACCGAACAGGTCGACGACGACGCCCTGGGAGAACGCGAACTCGTCGACGTCGTTGACGGTCACGGGGTAGCCGTTGCCGATGGTGACCTCGGCGGTCATCCCGTGGGCCTGGGCGACGTGCTCGGCGACCCGGGTGACGACGTCATGGGCGCGGGCTCGGTTCTCGGCCGAGAAGGTCCGCAACGTCGCGTCGACGAAGGCGTCGTCCGGGATGATGTTGTCCTTCGTCCCGGCCGCGATCCTCCCCACCGTCAGCACCACGGGGTCCCACACGCTGAACTGGCGGGTGACCGCGCTCTGGTAGGCCAGCACGATCTCGCACGCCACGGGCACGGGGTCCTTGGCGCGGTCCGGGGCCGACCCGTGGCCACCCACCCCGCGCACGACCACGTGCACCTCGTCCGCGGCCGCCATGAGCGTGCCCGGCCGCCCGAACCACGTCCCGAAGGGGTGGTCAGCCGAGTAGACGTGCACGGCGTAGGCAACATCGACGCGGCGTCCGGCTGCCTCGAGCAGACCTTCGCGGATCATCGGCTCGGCCCCGCCCGGCCCCTCCTCGGCAGGCTGGAACATCAGCACCACGTCACCGACGAGGTCCTCGCGCAGTTCGTGCAGGATGCGGGCCGCGCCGACGAGCCCGGCCATGTGCAGGTCGTGGCCGCATGCGTGCATCATCCCGGGGCGGGTCGAGACGTAGTCGACGTCGACCTCCTCGGCCACGGGCAGGGCGTCCATGTCTCCGCGCAGGAGCACGACGGGCCGCTCCCCCGTGACCGGTGCACGGCCGCGCAGCACCGCGACGACAGAACTGAGCGACTCCCCCAAGGTCACCTCGAGGTCGAGCCCCGCCAACGCCTCGAGCACGGCGGCCTGGGTGTCGGGCAGGTCCAGGCCCAGTTCGGGGATGCCGTGGAGGTGGCGCCGCAGCGCCACCAGCTCCGGGGCCAGGCGGGCAGCAATGCGCAGGGTGTCAGTCACGTCGACCTTTCGGGGCAGGGATCAGGAAGCCGGCAGGCCGATGAACTCCGCCCGCCGGTCGCGCAGGGCGAGCAGCAGTTCGTGCTCCTGCTCGATGGCATGGGCATCGGCTGCCCGGTGGCTCATCCGGCGACGCAACAGCGCGAGCTCGCTCGCGGCATCCTGGAACGCCCGCATCGCCTTCAGCCCCTCGCGACCGGTGTTGGCCCGCGCCCAGGCACGCGCCTCGCGGCGCTGCGGCATCGAGGAGAGCATGGCGACCTCCGCCGGCGAGAGCCATCCGACGTCGGCGTAGGGCCGCAGGAACTGTCCGATGAGGTGTCCTTCCGTACGACGCACCCACGCGACGAAGGCGAGAAAGGCAAAGAAGATCGGCACCTGGACGAACAGGTAGATGACGACCATGCCCTCGCCGCCCGTGACGGCGGCGAGGTTCCACAGCCCGTGGCTGAGCACGGCGAGCAGGAAGCCGGCGACGGGCGCGAGCAGGCGGGGCATCCACGACCGGCTCGTCGCCGCGATCCCGATGCCGATGCCGGTGAGCACGGTGAACATCGGGTGTGCGAAGGGTGAGAACAGGCAGCGGGCGATGAAGGTGCCGGTGAGCAGTTCGCTTCCGCCCTCGGTCCAGGCCTGCGCGAGGTACTGGATGTTCTCGGTGAAGGCGAAGCCGGCCGCGCAGATGCCGGCGTAGACCATGCCGTCGGTGATGCCGTCGAACTCGTGGTGCAGGAACCACCAGACGAACAGGACGAGCACTCCCTTGGCGGCCTCCTCGACGAACGGAGCCACGAGCACCGCCGTCGTGGTCAGCGCGGCGTCCGGGTCGGCGGTGGACATGGCCTCGATGAGGGACATGGCGGTGGTGTTGAGCAGGGCCGACACCACCGCGGCGACGAGGGCACCCCACAGGAATGCGCCGACGAGGAGACGGTTGGGCTCGGACTCGAAGCGGTCGAGCCACAGGAAGGTCGGGATCACGATGCCGAGGGGCACGACCGCAGCCGCGAGCGCCAGGAGGCTGGCCTGGACGCCGAAGGCGGCATCGAAGTACGCGGCGACGACCAGGGCCACGATCAGGAACCCCAGTCCGGCGATGCCGGTGAGCACCCAACCGCGCAGGGCACCGCGCGCCGTCGGGTTGCGGCGCACCCGCAGGTCGGGCGGCCTCGTCGACAGGTCACCGCTCATGGCACGCGACCCTAGCCGAGGATGGGCTGGGACGATCGGGCAGCGGCGTGCAACAGGCGCGCCTAGCATGGCGGTCATGGCAACCCCAGGCACAGACCGAGCCCTGAGCGACCGCATCGTCTGGATCGACTGCGAGATGACCGGTCTGTCCCTCACCAGTGACGCCCTCATCGAGGTCGCTGCCCTCGTCACCGACTACGAGCTGACGGTGCTCGGTGACGGCATCGACGTCGTCATCCGGCCCCCCGACGAGGCACTGGACCAGATGGACGACTTCGTGCGGGACATGCACACGACGTCCGGGCTGCTCGACGTGCTCGCTGCCGGCACCACGCTGGAGCGGGCTCAGGAGATGGTGCTCGACTACGTGCGCGAGTGGGCTCCCGAAGCGCGCAAGTCACCACTGGGTGGCAACACCGTCGCCACTGACCGGGCCTTCCTGGCCCGCGACATGCCCGAGCTCGAGAGCCACCTGCACTACCGGATCATCGACGTCTCCTCGATCAAGGAGCTGTCGCGCCGCTGGTACCCCCGGGCCTACTTCGCGGCGCCGAGCAAGTCCGGAGGGCACCGGGCTCTGGCCGACATCCGCGAGTCCATCGCCGAGCTGCGGTACTACCGCGAGGCGGTGTTCGTGGCGAAGCCGGGGCCCTCGACCGACCAGGCGCGCGCCCTGGCGGCGCGCCACGTCGTCGACCACGAGGCCGCCTCGACGGCAGCTGCCCCGACGGATGGGACCGTGGTCGAGAGCACCCTCTCGTAACAGGTACGATTGTGCGCGCTACGGGCGCACAGGCTCTTCGGATGCCGTCGCGCCCGTCGTGGTGGGTATAGCTCAGCTGGTAGAGCATCGCGTTGTGGTCGCGAGGGTCGCGGGTTCAAGTCCCGTTACTCACCCCAGGCACTGCGAGGCCCCGATCCGCTACGGCGGGTCGGGGTTTTTGCAGCCCTCGGGGATGTCACCGGACCTGCGACCGGATCCGCGCGCAGGCTTTGGGAGGATGGGCCCCATGCAATCCCGTCGCTTCGCCACCGTGGTCACGCTCGTCATCGTGGTCGCGTTCTTCCTCGTCGCCATCGCGCCCGCCTTCGCCTCCCCTGCGCCCGGAACCCTGCCGTTCCACGCGCGCCTGGTGTCCTCGGAGCCGGCCGACCGGACGAGCGTCGAGACCGCGGACCGGGTGGTGCTGACCTTCAACGAGAGCATCAACCCCGACTTCGTCGCCGTCCGGGTGAGCGGACCCGTCGGAGCCGAGGTCGACGGGGCGCCGAGCGTCGAGGGCGCCACCGTGACGCAGCCCCTCGCGGCGCCACTGGCGGCGGGCGAGCACACGGTGACCTACCGGGTGGTGAGCAACGACGGGCACCCGATCTCCGGGACGGTGACGTTCACGTCGACGGCGGTCGCGGCCACTGCCTCCCCGACGGCGAGCACCCCGACGAGCACCCCGGAGGCGAGCCCGACGCCCACCGTCCCCACGGCATCCGCGACGCCCATGCCATCGGACTCCCCCACAACCACCCCCGAGCCCGTGGCCGACGAGGCGGGCACGTCGCCGTGGGTCGGGGTCGGCATCGCCGTGGGTGTCGCCGCCCTCGCCGCCGCCCTGGGACTCGTGTGGCACCGCCGCCGCAACCGGCCGGATGACCTGCGGGACTGAGCCGGGCACCGGTCCACCACCGCGATTTCGCAGGTCGCGCGCCATCCTGCTAATGTCTGCGACGCGCGCCATTAGCTCAATTGGCAGAGCAGCTGACTCTTAATCAGCGGGTTCGGGGTTCGAGTCCCTGATGGCGCACCAC
>NZ_DAORSO010000016.1:0-3627 GCF_035443565.1 Ornithinibacter sp.
CTAGGTGGTCGGGACGGTTCTCGGTGGTTGTGGACGGTTCTCCGTGACTGCAGGCGGCGTTGCGCCATCGACCAGGTCGGACAGCGTCACGCACTCGTACCCTCGCTGGCCCAGTTCGCCCAGCAGGCGGTCCAGCAGCGGCACCACGCCGGCCCGCTCCGGGCGTCCCTCGTGCAGCACGATGACCGACCCCGGCCGCACCCGCCTCAGCACGAATGCCAGTTCGCGCTCGACGTCACGCACCTCGAGGTCCAGCACGGCGATCGACCCCAGGGCCACCTCGGCCCCACCTGCCCGCACGTCGCGCAGCTGCCCCGGACGCAACCAGCCCGATCCCGGTCGCATGAACCGCGCTCGGATGCCGGTCGCGGCCTCGATCGTCGTCGCCGTCCGGCTGAGGTCCTCGGCAAGGGCAGCCCGCGACAGCAGCCCGGCAGGTCGGTCCGACCATCCGTGGTTGCCGATCTCGTGACCGCCTGCGACAACAGCTCGAGCCAGGTCAGGATGCGCCTCGACGCCTGAGCCGAGCAGGAAGAACGTGGCCCGGGCCCGGTGAGCCCGCAGCACCCCCAGCAGCGCAGTGGTCAGCCCGGGCGTGGGGCCGTCGTCGATGGTGATCGCCACCTGCCGCTCCGGCGACCGCGCACCGAACAGGACCGGACCCCGACCGCCGAGCACACCCAACGCCCGCTGGGGCTGCCGGCGCACGACGTAGGCAACCGCGACCCCGAGGGCCGCCACTGCCACCAGGAACCCGGACCCGGCCCGCGTGGCACTGCCCGCCCACCGGGTGTGGAGCGCGCCCTGGATGCCGGTCCGATCGCCCATTCCGGCCTCCTTCGCGCTGCTGATGGGGAGCACGTCGCTGTCGCCATCATGCGGCACGGCCCGACGGGAGTGATCACTCACAACCGCGCGCCAGGGCATCCCCTTCGGTGTTGAGTTGAGGCGGGTGCCGTCGCGCCGGCGGCAGCCACCCCAGCGGGAAGGTCGGGATCATGGCCGCGGTCGAGGTCAGGGGCCTGCGCAAGGTCTACGGGGAGGTCAGGGCCGTAGACGGCCTCGACCTCACGGTCGACGAGGGTGAGGTCGTGGCCCTGCTCGGACCCAACGGTGCCGGGAAGACCACCACGGTCGAGGTGCTCGAGGGCTACCGGGCCCCGGACTCGGGCTCGGTCGAGGTGCTCGGGTTCGACCCGCAGACCGGGGGCCGAGCCTTCCGGGAACGAATCGGGATCGTGCTCCAGGAGGCTGGCTTCGAGGACACCTTCACACCGCGCGAGCTGGTGCGCCTGCACGCCGGCTACTACCCGCACCCGCGCGCCGTCGCCGAGGTGCTCACCCTCACCGGGCTGGACGAGAAGGCCGACGCCCGGGTGCGGACCCTCTCCGGCGGGCAGCGGCGGCGGCTCGACCTTGCCCTCGGCATCGTCGGCGACCCCGAGCTGCTCTTCCTCGACGAGCCCACCACGGGCTTCGACCCCTCGGCCCGGCGCCGGGCCTGGGAGCTCGTCGAGAGCCTGCGCGCGCTGGGTGCCACGATCCTGCTCACGACCCACTACCTCGACGAGGCCGAGCACCTCGCCGACCGCGTCGTGGTCATCGACCACGGCCGCGTCCTGGCAGAGGGCACCCCTGAGGCGCTCGCGGCCGCCGCGGGCGCCGCGACGGTCATCTCCTTCCGGATGCCGTCGGGCCTCCGGGTGGCGGACCTCCCGGGCGTGGGCCATGAGGCCCGCGTCGCCGGCAGCATGGTCGAGGTGCGCACCGACACGCCCACGGCGGACGTCGCCGAGCTGGCGACCTGGGCGTCCGGCCGGGGGATCGAGCTCGAGGCGCTCGCCCTGGCCCGCCCGAGCCTGGAGGACGTCTACCTCGACCTCGTCGGTGAGGCCGGGGCGGTCGGTGAGGCCGGGGCGGTCGGGGAAGCCGTCGACGCGGACGATGGGGCGACCCGGTGACCGCCCTCGCGACCACCCCGCACCCGCGCCGCTCCGCGGGTGGCTCGGGGGGCTCCGGACCGGCGATGCTGCTGCGCCAGACCAGCCACGAGCTCGCCGCGTTGTCGCGCACCCCGATCACCCTGATCCTCAGCATCGGGCTGCCACTGCTCTTCTTCGTGCTGTTGTCCGCCCTCGTCGGCAACGAGGTCGTCGACGAACGCGGTGGCGTGCGGGTCGTGCAGTACCTGGCACCCGGCATGGCGTCCTTCGGCGTGGTCATGGCGACGTTCTCGTTCCTCGCCGTCGGGCTCGCGGAGGCCCGCGCCACCGGAGTCGTGAAGCGCCAGGCGGGCACCCCCGCGCCCCGGTGGGTGCTCGTCGGCGGCCGAATCGGAGCAGCGCTCGTGCTCGGGCTCACCTCGACCGCGCTCGTCCTCGTCACCGGGGTCGTCCTCTACGACCTGCAGGTGCCGAGCCGGTCGGTGCTCTCGATCATCACCACCCTCGTCTTCGCCTCCGGCTGCTTCAGCGCCCTCGGGCTCGCCCTGGCCATGGCCCTGCCCACGATGCAGCTCACCCTGGCCGTGAGCAACGGCGTCGTCATCCCGCTCGCCTTCATCTCGGACATGTTCATGTTCAGCGGCGACATGCCCGACTGGCTCGAGACCATCGGCTGGATCTTCCCGCTCAAGCACCTCACCGCCCTGTTCGCCGACGCACTCAACCCCTACCTCACCGGCAGCGGGTTCCAGCTAGACCACCTCCTCGTCATCGCGCTGTGGGGCGTCGCCGGGGCCGTCGTCGCGACGGTCCTGCTGCGCCGGGACCGTGACCGTGACGCCTCCCGGGCGACCGCCGCGGGCCGCTCCAGGCGATCGAGGGCCGGGTCCCGCGGCGCGGCCGCCGACGCGAGACCCAGGCGCACGGCATCCCCGGGCGCGGTTGCCCTGGTCTCGGAACAGGTCGCACACACCCAGTCGATCCTGTGGCGTGACGTGTCCGCCGTGTTCTTCGCCGTCGCGTTCCCCGTGCTGCTCGTCGCGATCATCCCCGCCGTCAACGGCGGCGGGGACGTGCTGATGAGCAACGGCGCGCCGCTCGGCACGTTCTACGCGGGGACGATGGCGATCTACGGCGCAGCGGTCACCGCCTACGTCAACATGCCCCAGAGCCTGGCCGAGGACCGTGACCGCGGGGTGCTCAAACGAACCCTGGGCACCCCGCTTCCGGCCCCGGCCCTGCTGCTCGGACGCGTCGTCGGCGCACTCGTCGTCGCCCTCGTCACCGGGCTGGCCATCGTCGTGCTCGCCGCCGTCGCCTACCGGCCACCGCTTCCCCGGGGGATGCCGTCCGCCGTCGTGACCCTCGTCGTGGCCACGGTGTGCTTCGCCGTCGTCGGGCTGGCCGTGATGACCTTCGTGCGCTCGGCACAGGCCGTCGTCGGGGTCACCCTCGGCACCCTGCTCCCGCTGGCCTTCATCTCCGACGTGTTCGTCGTCGGGGCCAGCTTCCCCCCGGTGCTCGAGGCGATCTCCTGGTTCTTCCCCCTGCGGCACGCGGCGGCGGCGATGTCCCAGGCGGTCGGCCCTGACGTCACGGGCTCCGGGCTGGCCCTTGACCACCTCGCGGTGCTCGTGGCCTGGACGTTCGCGGGGGCGGTGGTCGTGGCCCTGCGCTTCGGGCG
>NZ_DAORSO010000016.1:3727-18833 GCF_035443565.1 Ornithinibacter sp.
TGCTCGTGGCCTGGACGTTCGCGGGGGCGGTGGTCGTGGCCCTGCGCTTCGGGCGCCGGGTGTCCTGACACGCCCGGCGCGGCGAACGCAGTCGTCACGCGGCGTTCACCTCGTCACGCCAGACTGGGCACGTGGAGCCTTCGACGCCGTCAGGCGAACCCTCGCAGCGTGACCTCGACGTGACCGACCCGCTGCTGCGTGCCCACCTCGCTCCGGAGCCGCGTACCCTCGTCGACATCCTGCGCGCCACCGCCGATGCACACCCCGACTCCCCGGCCATCGACAACGGCCGCGAGGTCCTGACCTACGACGAACTGCTCGACGCCGCCCAGGAGCTCGCGGCGGCGCTGCGCAGCGACGGTGTCCGGCGTGGCGACCGGGTCGGGGTGCGCATCCCGTCGGGGACCACCGACCTCTATGTCGCGATCACCGGCATCCTGCTTGCCGGCGCGGCATACGTGCCGGTCGACCACGACGACCCAGACGAGCGGGCGCGAGTCGTCTTCGGCGAGGCCGGCGTCGCCGCGATCGTCGGCACCGACCTCGTCATCCGATCCGGCCCGGCCGCGCCGCCCGACGCAGACCCCGACGAGGCTCCGGAGGAGGACCCCGAGCTCACCGACGACGCCTGGGTCATCTTCACCTCGGGCTCGACCGGCCTGCCCAAGGGCGTCGCCGTCAGCCACCGCAACGCCGCCGCCTTCGTCGACGCCGAGTCGCGGATGTTCCTCCAGCAGCGCCCGATCGGCCCGGGTGACCGGGTCATGGCCGGCCTGTCCGTCGCGTTCGACGCCAGCTGCGAGGAGATGTGGCTCGCCTGGCGGTACGGCGCCTGCCTCGTGCCGGCACCGCGCTCCCTCGTGCGCTCGGGCATGGACCTCGGCCCCTGGCTGGTCGCCAACGACATCACCATCGTCTCGACCGTGCCCACCCTCGTCGCCCTCTGGCCGGCCGACGCCCTCGCCGACGTCCGCCTGCTCATCCTCGGCGGCGAGGCGTGCCCTCCCGAGATCGGCGCGCGCCTGGCCACCGACACCCGCGAGGTCTGGAACACCTACGGCCCCACCGAGGCCACCGTCGTCGCCTGCGGTGCCCAGCTCGACGGCCAGCCCCCCGTGCGCATCGGCCTCCCGCTCGACGGCTGGGACCTCGCCGTCGTCGACGCGCAGGGCCAGCGCGTTCCCGATGGAGAGCCGGGCGAGCTGATCATCGGGGGCGTGGGTCTGGCCCGCTACCTCGACCCCGAGAAGGATGCCGCGGTGTACGCCCCGATGCCGGGCCTGGGTTGGGAGCGCGCCTACCGCAGCGGCGACGTCGTCCGCTTCGACGGCGTGGGTCTGGTCTTCCAGGGGCGTGCCGACGACCAGGTCAAGGTCGGTGGGCGACGGATCGAGCTCGGTGAGGTCGACAGCGCCCTGCTCGGCCTCCCCGGGGTCAGCGGAGCCGCCGCTGCGGTCAAGCGCACCGAGGCGGGCAACCGGCTGCTCGTCGGCTACGTCACCGCCGACGCGGGCTTCGACCCCAAGGCCGCGGCCGAGCAGCTGCGGGCGTCGATGCCGGCCGCCCTCGTCCCGCGTATCGCCGTCGTCGACACCCTGCCCACCCGCACCTCCGGGAAGATCGACCGCGACGCCCTGCCGTGGCCGCCACCCGGCGCGTCCCGCGGAACCGGTGCCACGGCATCCGGCACCCCCGACCTCGAGCTCGACGGCACGGCCGCCTGGATCGCCGGGCACTGGGCCGCCATCCTCGGCTCGCCGCCCTCCGCCCCCGACGAGGACTTCTTCGACCTCGGTGGGGGGAGCCTCAGCGCAGCCCAGCTGGTCTCCAAACTGCGCGAACGGCATCCGGACGTCACCGTCGCCGACATCTACGAGCACCCCGTCCTCGCCGACCTCGCGCAGACCCTCGACGCCATGGCCGCGCCGACCGGCCGCACCAACGCCTCGGTCTCGCCGGTCCCGCGCGACACCCAGGTCGCGCAGGTGCTCGGCACCGTCGTCGTGCGGTCGATCGGGGCGCTGCGCTGGCTGACGTGGATCGGGCTCGGGCTGCTCGTCGCTCACCGGGTCGTCGATGCGCCGTGGCTGCCGAGGATCGCGTGGGGCTGGGTGCTCACCGGGTGGCTGCTGCTCATCAACCCCTTCGGGCGGGTGCTGCTCGGTGCCGCCGCGGCGCGCCTGGTGCTGCGCGGGGTCGGCCCTGGCCGGTACCCCCGCGGTGGCCGGGTGCACCTGCGGCTCTGGCTCGCCGAGCGACTGGTCGACGAGCTCGGGGCCACGAACCTGTCGGCCGCCCCCCTCGTTCGCGTCTACGCGAAACTGCTCGGATGCCGGGTGGGTCGTCACGTCGACCTCCACAGCATCCCGCCCGTCACCGGCCTGCTCACGCTCGGCACCGGCTGCTCCATCGAGCCCGAGGTCGACCTGGCAGGGCACTGGCTCGACGGCGGCCACGTGTACATCGGGGCGATGGCCGTCGGTGAGGAGGCCCGCGTCGGGGCGCGCAGCACCCTGCTGCCCGGGGCCGACATCGGTGACCGGGCGGAGGTCGCGCCCGGGTCGGCCGTGTTCGGGCCGGTGCCGGCCGACGAGGCCTGGTCGGGTGCGCCCGCCGGCCCGTCGGGTGCGGCCCGCGGCCCGTGGACGCCGGAGCGCCCGCCGAACCGTCGCGTCTGGGTGCTCGCCTACGCCGCGTCGGCCATCGCCTTGTCCCTGATGCCGGTGCTCGCCGTGCTCGCCGGCGTCACCGTCGCCCTGCCCGAGCTGACCGCGGCCACCGACCTCGCCGGGCTGCTGACCGCCGCGCTGCTGTGGCTGCCCGTCGCCACCGTCGTCGGCCTCGTCGTGCTCGTCGGGCTGGTTCTCGCCACGGTGCGGCTGCTCTCGATCGGTCTCGAACCGGGCCACCACCCCGTGCACGGTCTGCGGGCGTGGCAGGCCTGGTCGGTGCTGCGGGTGCTCGACGAGGCGCGCACCTGGCTCTTCCCGCTCTACTCCTCGAGCCTGACGCCGTGGTGGCTGCGAGCCCTCGGCGCCGACATCGGCCCCGACGTCGAGGCCTCGACCGTGCTCATGCTGCCGACGTTCGTCACGGTGCGCGCAGGTGCGTTCCTCGCCGACGACACCCTCGTCGGCGGCTACGAACTCGGGGGCGGCTGGCTGCGCGTCGAGCCCGTGCGGGTCGGCAAGGGCGCCTTCGTCGGCAACTCCGGCATGGCGGCGCCCGGTCGCAAGGTGCCCAAGCACGCCCTGGTCGCCGTGTTGTCGGCCGCGCCGCAACGGGGGACTGCCAAGGCCGGCAGTTCCTGGCTCGGCAGCCCACCCCGACCGCTGCGCCGCGACACCGAGACCGGCGACACCACCCGTACCCATGCGCCGCCGACGCGGCTGCGGGTGGCCCGCGCCCTCGTCGAGCTCGCCCGGATCGTCGCGGTCTGGGTGCACGTGGCGCTCATCGTGCTCAGCGCCGCGGCCCTTCTCGCACTGGTCGACGCCGGGGCGCTGTGGGCGATCGCGCTCGGCGGGCCGGTGCTGCTCGTCGCGGGCGCCGTGGCCGTCGGGGTCACCACCGTCGCCAAGTGGCTGCTGGTCGGGCGGCTGCGACCGTCAGAACACCCGCTGTGGAGCTCGTTCGTCTGGCGCAACGAGCTCGCCGACACCTTCGTCGAGGTCGTGGCCGCGCCGTGGTTCGCCCGGGCCGCCGTCGGTACCTCGGTGCTCAACGTCTGGTTGCGCAGCATGGGGGCCAGGGTTGGGCGCGGCGTGTGGTGCGAGACCTACTGGTTGCCCGAGGCCGACCTCATCGACCTGCGCGACGGGGCGACAGTGGGGCGCGGCTGCGTGGTCCAGACCCACCTGTTCCATGACAGGATCCTCGCGATGGACCGGGTGACGATCGCAGACGGGGGCACGTTGGGCCCCAACTCCGTCATCCTCCCGGCCGCCCGCATCGGGCGCCACGCCACCGTCGGGCCGGTCTCGCTCGTCATGCGTGGCGAGTCCGTGCCTGACAAGACCCGGTGGATCGGCAACCCCGTCGGCCCGTGGGCTGAGCCCGAATGACCGGCTCCGATCCGTACCTGCCCGGCCACGGCGACGACCGCTACCAGGTCGAGCACTACGCCCTCGACCTGCGCTACAAGCCGCTCGGCAACCACCTCGAAGGCCGCGCCGAGCTGTCGGTGCGGGCCGTGGTCGACCTCACCGATCTCGTCGTCGACCTGCACCGGCTCGAGGTGCGCAGCCTGCGCGTCGAGGGAGCCAAGGTGGCCCGCTGGTCGCACCGGGGCTCGCGGCTGCGCATCCGGCTCACCCAGGCCCTGCCCGCTGGTGAACCGCTGCTGCTCACCATCGCCTACCGGGGCAACCCCGGCACGATGCCCGGCCCCGACGGACCGGCCGGCTGGGAAGAGCTCACCGACGGCGTGCTCGTCGCCGCCCAACCGCACGGCGCCCCGACGTGGTTCCCCTGCAACGACCGGATGGCCGACAAGGCCCGCTACCGCATCCGGGTCGAGACCGACCCCGCCTACAGGGTCGTCGCGAACGGCATCCTCGTCAGCCACAAGACCGTGGGGCGCCGCGCCGAGTGGGTGCACGAGCAGCGCGACCCCATGGCCCCCTACCTCGCGACCCTCCAGATCGGCCGCTACGACGCCGAGCAGCAGGTCGACGCCCCGGTGCCGACGTGGCTCGTCGGCCCGCCGTCGCGCATGGAGTCGGTGCGTGAGGCGCTCGCCGACCAGCCGCGCATGCTCGAGGTGTTCACCGAGCTGTTCGGCCCGTACCCGTTCGAGCGCTACACCGCCGTCGTCACCGACGACCCGCTGGAGATCCCGCTCGAGTCGCAGTCGCTGTCGACGTTCGGCACCAACCACCTCAGCCGGGACTGGTCGGCGCAGCGGCTCATCGCGCACGAGCTGTCGCACCAGTGGTTCGGCAACGCCGTCACCGCCGCCTCGCTGGCCGACATCTGGCTGCACGAGGGGTTCGCCTGCTACGCCGAGTGGTTGTGGTCGCAGGAGTGCGGGCGCACGACGCTCGCGCAGGAGGCCGCCCGCCACCACGACGGGCTCGCCCGCAAGCCCCAGGACCTCGTGCTCACCGACCCCGGAGCAGACCGTGTCTTCGACGACCGGGTCTACAAGCGGGGGGCGCTGACGTTGTTTGCCCTGCACACGGCTCTTGGCGACGAGATGTTCTTCGACGTGCTGCGCACCTGGGTCGACACCCACCGCTACGAGGTCGTCACCACCGTCGACTTCGAGGCATGCGTCGAGTCGGTCAGCGGCTCGCCGCACCGCGAGCTGTTCGACGCGTGGCTGCGTCGCGAGGAACTTCCCGAGCTGCCACCGCAGCGAGGGTGACGACCACGTCGGGATCGGCGCGCCACCGCCCCTGCACACGCAACGGCATCCGGATGCCGTCACTCGCCTCCGCGCGGAAGGTGCCGTCGGCGGTGAGGTGGACTCGGACCTGCTCGTGGTGCAGCACCGTGCCGGCGAGCGGGTACCACGCCTTGTAGGTGGCCTCCTTGGCGGCGAAGAGCAGGGTGTCCCAGGGGGTGCCGGGGTGGGCCCTGCCGAGGGCGGAGAGCTCGGTGCGTTCTGCGCCCGAGGCCACGACCTCCAGGACGCCGGGCGGCAGGGGTGCTGCCACCTCGGCGTCGAGGCCGATCGAGGCGAGGTCTGCGTCCGGGGCGCGTCGGGCCGCGACGGCACCGGTCCAGCCCGCGGTGTGGGTGATGCTGCCGATGACCCCGGCCTGCCACAGGGGGGCGCCGTGGGGGTCGGCCAGGATCGGGTGGTCAGGCGGCTCGACCCCGATCTCGCGCAGGGCGATTCGTGCGCACTGGCGGCCCGTGGCGAACTCGGCTCGTCGTTGCGGGCGGGCACTCTCGACGAGGGCTGCTTCAGCCGGGTGCAGGGTGGCGGGGTCGGCCGCCCCGGTCGTCTCGCCCCACCCAAGTCGCCACGCCGTGTGGATCCGGCGGCGGCCGCTCGGCCCGGTCACGGCATCCACCGTCCAAGGCTAGACGGGCGACCGTCCGCAAAGGCAGCCCCATTCAGTAGATGCCGGACCGATGCCCGAGCGTGATCGCCACGATGACGAGTGAATCGTCGCGGATCTCGACCAGCACGCGATAGTCGCCGACGCGATAGCGCCAGTAGCCGGACAACTGCCCGCTCAGCCCCTTCCCCCGCGAGCGGGGATCCTCGAGGTCACAGACCTCGTCGAGGTACACGCGCACGCGCCGCAGGATCTGCGGGTCCAGTCTGCGAGCGGCCTTGTCGAACTGAGGGGACGTCTCGAGAGCCCAGCGGCTCACACGCCCAGCTCATCCCACAACTGCCGAGCGGGGCGGGACTCACGGCCCGTCGACTCGTATTCGCGGATCGCCTCGTCGGCCCAGTACACCTCTTCAAGTTCACTCAGGTGTGCCTCGATGGCTTGGCGTACGTAGAAGGTCTTCGAGCGCCCGGTCCGCGCCGCAAGCGCATTCAGACGTGCCTCGTCCTCTGCGGTCAGACGTATGGATAGTGGCACCAGGAATTCCCTTCTGCGATACACGTATCGTATCGCGGTGTGGTGAGTGCTGTCGCCGTAGACTCCAGCGGGTGAGCACCCCTGGGTCGTACCCCACGTCGTACCCCACGATGGAGGACGTCATCGGCGGCACCCCGCTGGTGCGTCTGCAGCGCCTTCCGGGGCCGGAGAACGAACGCCGCGGCAACGTGCTGCTCGCCAAGCTCGAAGGCAACAACCCGGCCGGCTCGGTGAAGGACCGGCCGGCGATCAGCATGATCCGGGGTGCCGAGGAGCGTGGGGAGATCTCGCCCGGCGACACCCTGCTGGAAGCCACGTCCGGCAACACCGGGATCGGCCTGGCGATGGCGGCGGCGATCAGCGGCTACCCCCTGGTCATCGTGATGCCCGAGGACGCCTCGATCGAGCGCATCCAGACGATGAAGGCGTACGGAGCAGAGCTCGTGCTCACGCCTGCATCGGGGGGAATGGAAGAGGCTCGCGACGTCGTGACGCGCATGGAGCGCGAAGGACGCGGCCGGGCCCTGGACCAGTTCGGCAACCCGGACAACCCGCGCGCCCACGAGGTGGGCACGGGCCCGGAGCTCTGGAGCCAGACCGACGGGCGGATCACGCACTTCGTGTCCGCGATGGGCACCACCGGCACGATCACCGGGGTCTCGCGGTTCCTGAAGTCGCGCAACCCCGGGGTGCAGATCGTCGGGGCACAGCCTGCCGAGGGGTCCAGGATCCCCGGCATCCGCGCGTGGCCACCGGAGTACGTGCCGAGGATCTTCGACCCCTCGGCCGTCGACCGCACCGTGGAGGTCTCCCAGGCGGACGCCGAGGAGATGGCCCGCCGGCTGGCCCGCGAGGAGGGCATCTTCGGCGGCATCTCCGCGGCAGGCGCGTGCTGGACCGCACTCCAGGTGGCGCAGGAGGTCGAGAACGCGACGATCGTGTTCGTGGTCTGCGACCGCGGTGACCGGTACCTCTCCAGCGGCGTGTTCCCCGCCTGACCGTCCTGGCCCAGCATCAAGGCTCCCTGCTGGTCGAAAGTAAGCGAATCGCCGTGCAGCCCCGGCGCCACACGGCGATTCCCCTACTCTCGACTGAAGGTGTCGGGCTCGTGGTGCCAGTCGTGGCAGCATGCACGCCATGGCTGAGATCCAGGTGACCTGGTGGCGTGACCTCCCCTCCCTCGTGGTCGCCCGCGACGGCGACGACGTGGTCAAGGTGCCGCTCCCGCCGCGCTTCCAGGAGGCGATCGACGAGGCCGCCATGCGCCTCGGCGCGGTCGACAGCACCGCCTACCTCGAGGGCTGGACCCGCACCCCGTGGGAGGAGACCAGCGGTGACCTCGCCGCCGCCGCCGACGAGGCCGTGCGCGGCTTCGAGGAGCAGTGGGGGGACGAGGCGATCGCGGCCTACCTCGACGCCATCGGGCCGGCCCAAGGCTGACCCCAGCCTTCCTCAGCCTCCGGCCACGGGACGGCCGGCGACAAGCGCTGCACCCCGGCGGTCCGTGCTCCGCGCGGACAGCGTGCCAAGCGCCAGGTGGGGTGGCAGGAGCTCGGCGAACTTGAGCTTGGCGAGCGCCTGCTCGCTGACCGGAGGCATGACGCCCACGAGGTCCGAGCCGAACTCCGCCCGGGCCTGGCGCACCGCCGACCCCACCGCGACCGCCGTGGCATCGGATCGCAGCGCGATGTTCAGGTTGCCGAACGTCCCTTGGTCGAGCAGGTCAGGCGCCACCGCGTCGAGGGCAGCAGTGAGCGCAGCGTTCGCGCCTGCCCCCGCGAAGGTCCACCAGCGCACTCGCCCATCGTCCTCGGTGACCACGCTGGCGTCCGGCGCGACCCGGTGTCGGTACTGCTCACGAAGCGACCCGAGCCGGTTTATCGCACGGGTAGTCAACTCGGCACCCACAGGCGTGGCTCCGAGCAGCACCCGGCGCACGGCATCCGACAGTTCGAGCGAGTAGGCGCGAGGTTCGCCGGTCCATCGTGAGCGACCGGCCCGGTCGCTCGGCTCGACGTATGCCCTGCGCCGTCGCCAGTCGATGTGCGTGACCAGCCACGGGCGACCGGCGAGGGCGATGATCCGCGGGCCTGTGACCTTGGCGACGAGCAGCATCGGGTCGACGCTGCCGACTTCCCGCCGGCCGTGGACCACCACGACCTCGGGTGCCGCGGTGAAGACGGCGAGCAGGTCCATGAAGTTGCGCCGGCCGTAGCGAGCCTCCGCCCGCGGGCCGATGAACGCCAGCCCCTGATCGGTGTCGAGGTGGGAGGTCTCCACGAGCCACTCGCAGATCTCCGCCAGCCGTCCCTCGTCGGCCAGGCCGAGCCCGCAGATCCAGGAGGACTCCTCGGCGAGCGAGATCCGACCCTTCTGCAGGGCAGACCCCAGCAGTTGCTGAGCAGCCACGTGCAGCGGCTCGGGGGGAGCCACGACCGGCTCGACGAAGCCCTCGTCCAGCAGCAGCAGCAAACCCGCGGCGCGCAGGAGCTCGTCGTCCTCGGTGGCGAGGAAGGTGAGGTTGCGGGTCGACCCGGGGCGCCGCCCGGTGCGCCCGAGCCGCTGCAGCACTGACGCGACGGTGTTCGGTGCGCCGAGCTGCACGACGCGGTCGAGGTCGCCGATGTCGATCCCGAGCTCGAGGGTCGATGTCGAGACGATGACGCAGTCGCGCGCCTCGGCGAAGGCCGTCTCGGCCCGGCGCCGCTCGTCCACCGACAACGAGGAGTGCGACACGTACGTCTGCGTCCCCAACCCACGCAGGGCGACGGCAAGCCCTTCGACCGTCTTCCTCGAGTCGGCGAACACGAGGCGTTTGTCCCCGAGGTGGATGCCGTTCACGACCTTCGCGGCGTTGCCCACGTTCCCGACGTGGTCCAGAGCCAGTTCGGGTGCTGCCGACGACTCGATCGGCGGCGCGATGACGGTGCGCCGCGAGCGCTCTCGCCCCTGGAGCCACTCGAGCAGCGCATCCGGGTTGCCGACGGTGGCGGACAGGCCGATCCGCTGGAGCGGGCGACCGGCCAGCGCGCCCAGCCGTTCGAGCACCGCGAGAAGGTGCCAGCCGCGGTCGTCGCCCGCAAAGGCGTGCACCTCGTCGACGACGACGGCCCGCAGGTCACCGAACATGCGCGGCGCGTCGAGCAGCGTCGAGACGAGCATCGCCTCGAGCGACTCGGGCGTCGTGAGCAGGACCGAGGGCCGCGACGTGGCCTGCCGCCGACGGGCACCGGCAGCGGTGTCGCCGTGGCGCACGCTGGCCTCCCGGCCGAGCCACCCGGCATACGTCGCGAGTGACTCTCGCGACGCGATACCGGTCTGCACTCGTGTGCACCCTGCGGCGCCCTGTGTCACCGCGGGGCCGTAGGGTCTCGGCGACGGTTCGTGAACGAGGGGACAACTGCAGTGGATGCTGGCACCGTGGCCATCGAGATCGACGCCATCCCGGTCGTGACGTACGCGATGGCGCACAACGGCATCCAGGTCATCAACGCCGTGCGGGTGGTGAACCGGGGTGACGAACTGCGTGGCGCGACGCTGCGCGCCGAACTGCGTGACTCGCAGGGGCGGCTGAGCAAGCCGTTCACCGAACTGCTCGACCTCCCGGTCGAGGCCGCCCTCGTGCTGCGCGACCTCACCCTTGCGCTCGATCCCGCCGCGATGGCCACGGTCGAGGCGCACCGGCCGGGGCGCCTGAAGGTCGAGATCCTCGACGAGGACGACTGGGCCGTCGGCAGCGCCGAGGTCGACGTCATCGTCCACGCCGCCCAGCACTGGTCGGCCCTACCCGTCGGCCTCGGCCTGGAGATGCTGCCGGCGCACGTGATGCCGAACAGCCCCGAGGTGGCGCAGGTGCTGCGGACCGCGAGCGGCATCCTCGAGGCCCGCACGGGTAGCCCGTCCATCGAGGGCTACCAGGCCGACGTCGAGCGGGTCGACGACATCGTGCGAGCCGTGTACGAGGCCCTCCAGGGCCTGGGCATCGCCTACGCCAACCCGCCGGCCAGCTGGCACGGTCGGGTGGAGGACGCCGGCCAGAAGGTGCGCACCCCCCGCGAGGTCGTTGGGGAGCGGGTCGGCACCTGTCTGGACCTCACGGTGGTCATGGCAGCCTGCCTGGAGCAGGCCGGCATCCGCCCGCTGCTCTGGGTCATCGAGGGCCACGCGTTCCTCGGGTGGTGGCGCGACGAGCGCGCGCTCGGGTCGATCGTCGTCACCGATGCGAGCGAGGTCGTGAACCACCTCGACCTGGGCCACATGGGTCTGGTCGAGACGACGGCGCTGACCAAGCGCACCGAGCCGGTCGACTTCGACCACGCGACCCGCATCCCCCGCCAGCAGCACCTCGCCGACCTGTCCGTGATCGAGGGCGTCGTCGACGTGCGGCAGGCCCGCCTCGGCCGGGTCTACCCGTTGCCGGCACAGGGGCGCGCCGCCGACGGCACCCCGCAGATCATCGAGTACAGCCCCGCCGAGCACAGCACACCGGTGCTCATCGTCACCGGCGGGCGGGCGGCGACCCGTGGAGCGCACCAGGACTCGGTGCCCGCTCGCGTGACGACGTGGAAGAACTCGCTGCTCGACCTGACCCTGCGAAACCGGCTGCTCAACTACAAGGAGTCCACCGGCATCAACCTCGCGGCGCCGGGGGAGTCACTCGGCCAGGTCGAGGACCTGCTCCATGCGGGCAAGGCCATCCACCTCCTGCCATCCGACCAGCTCGACGACGTCCTGCGCGCCCGCGGCATCCGCTACGGGCGCGAACTGCCCGCAGAGGCACGAGCGGGGCTGGTCGCCACCAAGCAGGCCGTCTACACCGACGTGACGAGCGCGGCCTACCTGAGCAGGATGCGCTCGCTCGCCTACAAGGCCAAGACGATCGTCGACGAGACCGGTGCCAACAACCTCTACCTCGCGCTCGGCACCCTCGTCTGGTCGGTCGAGGGTCGGGCGGAACCGCTGAGGTCGCCGCTCATCCTCGTGCCGGTGCGGCTGGTGACCGGTGCGCGGCAGTCCACCTACCGCCTCGAGATCGACGAGACCGGGCAGAGCACCCCGAACTACTGCCTGCTCGAGAAGCTCAAGCAGCTGCACGGGATGTCGATCCCCGGCCTCGAGAACCCGGTCGCCGACGACTCCGGCATCGACCTGGCCGCCGCGTTCACCTCAGTGCGGGTGGCTGTCCAGGAACGCGGCCTGAGCTACCACGTGGAGGACACCGCGGACATCGCGATCCTGCAGTTCGCCAAGTTCCGGCTGTGGAAGGACCTCGACGAGCACTGGGAGACCTTCTGCGACAACGCGCTCGTCTCGCACCTCGTCCACACGCCGACGGCACCCTTCGCCGACTCGCACGACGCGACGGGTAGCCCCGACCTGGACGCGCTCGCGGCCCTGTGCCCGATGCCAGCCGATGGCTCCCAGTTGCGGGCCGTCGCCGACGCCGTGTCCGGACGCACCTTCGTGCTCGAGGGCCCGCCCGGCACCGGCAAGTCGCAGACCATCACCAACCTGCTGGCCCGCGCCATGGCCGAGGGCAGGCGAGTGCTCTTCGTCGCCGAGAAGCGGGCCGCCCTCGACGTCGTCAAGCGCCGCCTCGACGGCGTGGGCATGGGGCCCTACTCCCTCGACCTGCACGACAAGGGCAGCAAACCCGCGGTGGTGCGCGAACAGATCCGCAAGGCGATGGATGCCACCCCCTTCGCCGACCCGCAGGCGCTCAAGGTGGCGATCGAGCAGCACGACTCCAGCGCCGGGCGGCTGTCCCGCTACGCCCGTCGGGTCCACGAGGAGAACGGGGCCGGGCACTCGCTGTACGGGGCGACGACCGAACTGCTGCACCGGGCCGACACGGAGTACTCCTTCGAGGTGCCACGGACCCTGCTCACCCACGAGGCCACGACCGAGCGCGAGAGCCTACGGGCGATGCTGCGCACCCTGCCTGACGTGGCTGGCCCGGCTCGGCCAGGGCCGAACAACCCGTGGGCCTTCGTGCGTGTCGGCGAGTTGGATGCCGGGCCGTTCGCAGCGGTACGTCAGGCCGCTGTCGAGGTCGACCGCGCCGTCGAGCGGCTGGCTGCGGTGTCACCGCTCGCCGGGGTGCTTCGCACTGCCACCCGCGCCACTGACCTGGAGTCGCTGGCCGCGCTGCTGCGGGCCCCGAGCATCACCCTGGACACCCTCGACCGCACGCGCAGCCAGTCGTGGCGCGCCGACAGCGTCGCGGTGCGCCAGGAGGTGCATGCCTTCGTGGCTGCCTCCCACCCCGGGCTCGACCGGGCGACCCCCGCGGCACTCGAGCTCGCGCTGCCCGACATCTACGGGCGTGCCCAAGCCGCGGCGGCGTCGAGCTGGTTCGGGCGCAAGAAGCGGCTGCGGGCCGTGCTCGCTGAGCTCCAGCCCGGGCTGCGCCCTGGAGCGGTCGTGCAGCCCAAGGAGCTCGTCGGGCTGCTCGCGGCCCTGGTCCAGCTGCAAGGTGCCGTCCAGTTCCTCGCGGCCCGCACAACGGCAGTTGCGGGGGTGCGGGTTCCGCCGAACTGGAACCCGCTGACCCCGGAGGGTGCCGGCGTCGTGGCCCAGCAACTCGACTGGCTCGAGTGGGCCGGCGCTGCGGTGGCGCCCCAGGACTCGGGGGGTACCTTCCAGGACGAGCTGCGACGGCTCCTGGAGTCGGGGTTCACGCCCGAGGCCGCCACCATCGATGCCGTTGCCGCGCTCGCGGCCGCACTCAAGCAGGTCTTCGCGCTCACTCGGGCCACGGACGACGACGTGCGCCAGTGGTTGCGTGGGGAGGGCCTGGTCGATCGTTGGGTCGGCACCGCGGCCCTTCGGTCGAGCCTCGACGACGACCTCATCTCGTTGCGCCGGTGGTTGGACCTGCGCCGCACCGTGGCGGCGCTCGACCGGGCCCGCATGCCCGCGGCAGCGGCTGCGCTGCTCGACGGCAGCGTCGAGGCCGACGACGCCCCGCAGGCCTTCGAGAAGGGGCTCGCTGCGGCGTCCCGGGCCGAGCGGCTCGTGAGCCAGAACCTCGACGCCTTCGACGTCCGCAGCCACGAGCGCAGCCTGCGTCAGTACGTCGACAGTGGGCGTGAGGTGCGTGGCCTGCTCCAGCAGGCCCTGCCACGGGAGGTGATCGCCCGGCGCGACTTCAACGCGATGAGTGAGTCGGGCCGCATCGGCGGGCTGCGCCGCGAGGTGAACAAGACCCGTCGGGCGCTCCCGATGCGCGAGCTCATGACGCAGTACGGCGACCTCATCACCCAGCTGATGCCGTGCGTCCTCGTCAGCCCGGACTCGTTGGCGCGGTTCTTCCCGGCCGAGTCGGGGATGTTCGACATCGTCGTCTTCGACGAGGCGTCGCAGATCCGGGTCGCCGACGCCATCGGCGCGATGGGTCGGGCCTCGTCGGTCGTGGTCGTCGGGGACAGCAAGCAGATGCCACCATCCTCGTTCGGGGAAGCGAGCACCAGCGACGACGCCGACAGCGACGCGACGGCATCCGAGTCGCTCACCGACGCCGAGAGCATCCTCAGCGAGTGCCTGAGCGCCGCGGTCCCCCAGCAGTGGCTGTCCTGGCACTACCGCAGCCAGGACGAGTCGCTCATCGCCTTCAGCAACCTGCACTACTACGAGGGTCGGCTGTCCTCGTTCCCGGCGCCGGGTCTCGGCGTCGGTGGGGGGCACAGCGATCGCGGGTTGAGCCTGGTCCGGGTGGGAGGTGTGTTCGAGCGCTCCGGCAAGGGCAAGACGCTGCGCACCAACCGCAAGGAGGCGGAGGCCATCGTCGAGGAGATCCGTCGGCGCTTCGAGGCCTCGCCCGAGGCCGTGCCGTCCATCGGTGTCGTCACCTTCAACCAGCAGCAACGCGCGTTCATCGAGGCGCTCATCCGCGACGGTGGTGACACCCGGATCATCGAGGCGCTCGACTCCACCCAGGAGGAGGGCCTGTTCATCAAGAACCTCGAGAACGTGCAGGGCGATGAGCGCGACGTCATCCTCTTCTCCACCGCATTCAGCGTCAACGCCAACGGTGTCCTGCCGCTGAACTTCGGCCCGCTGTCCCTCGAGGGCGGTGAGCGACGCCTCAACGTCGCCATCACCCGTGCCCGGCGCCAGGTGGTGCTGTTCACCTCGTTCGAACCGTCGCAACTGCGCGCCGAGGAAACGAAGAACGTGGGGGTGAAGCACCTGCGGGCCTACCTCGAGATGGCCGATGTGGGAGCCCGGGCGCTGGAGTCCGCCCGGCTGCGACGGCGGGACCGCGACCTGCATCGTGAGGACATCGCCGACGCGCTGAAGGAGCGCGGCTTTGTGGTGGAGACCGACGTGGGCCTGTCAGACTTCCGGGTCGATCTGACCGTGGCCCTGGCTGCCGACCCCACCCGCCCCGTGGCAGCCGTGTTGCTCGACGGGCCGGAATGGAGCAACCGCGCGACGATCGGCGACCGCGACACCCTGCCCATCGAGGTGCTCGGCGGAATGCTCAGGTGGCCGCACGTCTCCCGCATCTGGCTGCCGGCGTGGCTCGCCGACCGCGACGGGGTGCTGGACGGCTT
>NZ_DAORSO010000016.1:18933-20204 GCF_035443565.1 Ornithinibacter sp.
CCCGCATCTGGCTGCCGGCGTGGCTCGCCGACCGCGACGGGGTGCTGGACGGCTTCTCGGAGTCGCTCGATCGCGCCTTGGCCGGCACCCCGGTGACCGTGGGTGCCAACGGGGGCGACTCGAGCGGGCTGCGCCTGGCGAGCCAACCTGTGGCGACCGCGACGGCTGCGATGACCGTGACGGCTGCGCCGGATGCTGCGGATGCGGCACCCGACGACGACGTGTGGAGCGGTGTCCTCGGCAACTCGCTGCAGGCGTCGCTGGCCGTCCCGGTTGGTGCCGATGACCTGCGTGGTGGCCAGGCGTTCAGGCCGTGGGACGTCGGACTCCTGGGGTCACGTGAAGTCCTCGACCAGCTCGACCGGTCGGCCGCGGCCCGCAAGCGGGTCGGGCTGGCCGTCGCCGACGCCATCGCCACCGAGGGCCCGATCCACCGGGATCGACTCGTGAAGTTGGTGGCAGGCGCCTTCGACCTGGCGCGGGTGAACGCCAAGCGTGCGGACTCGATCCTGGGCGTCGTCCCGCGAGGTCACCGAAAGGGCGGGGAGCCGGCGATCCTGTGGGACCTCCCGGTCAACCCGGCGTCATGGGACGGCTTCCGCGTTGACCTCCAGGGAACCCGACCGGTCGATCACGTGCCGTTGCGTGAGATCGCCAACGCGATGCGAGCCGTCTGCAGCGATTCGGGGGGTGCGGAGCGGGTTGAACTGCACCGTGACGTGCTCGCGATGTTCGGCTTCAAGCGGCTCACCCAAGGCATCGAGGCGCGCATGGACGAGGCGCTCGAGCACGCGGTGCGCGAGAGGCTCCTCGAGCGCCGCGGCACCGCCTACGTCGCCGGGTCACGCTGACGTGACTCACCCACTGACGGTGGTGGTGCTCGCCGGCGGGGAGTCGCGCCGGTTCGGCTCCGACAAGCTCGCCGCACCGCTCGCCGGAACCACCGTGCTCGACCACCTGCTCGGGTCACTACCGCAGGAGTGGGCCGTCATCGCCGTGGGGGAGCAGCGGCCCACCCCGCGACCCCTCACCTGGACCCGTGAGTACCCACCCGGTGGCGGCCCGCTCGCCGGCATCGCCGCCGGGCTCGCCCTCGTCACCACCGACCTGACCGCCGTGGTGGCTGGCGACATGCCGTATGCCGTGCCCGGCCTCCGCACGCTGGTCGACGCGCTCGCGGCGGCTGGCCCGGACACCGCAGCGGCGGTGGCCGTCGACGACGAGGGGCACACGAACCCGCTGCTGGCCGTCTACCGCACCACCGCGGCCCG
>NZ_DAORSO010000016.1:20304-31013 GCF_035443565.1 Ornithinibacter sp.
GAACGGCCCGAACGCGGCGATGGCGGCCGTCCAGCCGATGACGCCACCGGCCTGCCGCCGTTCGAAGATCATCGGCATCTGCTTGAAGGTCGAGGCGTTTCCGATGCCGGCGAAGAGGAAGATCGCGAGCATGCCGTAGAGGAACTGGTTGAACCCCGACTCCAGGGTCGCTGCCGAGCTCGTGTCGGGCGTCAGCCCGGGAATCGTGTACGCGATGGCGGCGATGAGGCCGATGCCGGAGATGAGCGTCCAGATCGCACCGCCCATCCGGTCGGTCAGCGGGGAGAAGGCGACGCGGGCAGCCGCGCCGATGAGCGGGCCGAGGAAGACGTACTTCACGGCATCCGGCACGGCGTAGCCGGCGACGAGCACCGTGGCGCTCGCGCCGCTGCCCTGGACGATGTCGGTGTTGCCGCTGCCGTAGAGGTTGGTCATGAGCAGACCGAACTGGGCGGCCAGGCCGGAGAAGGTGCCGAAGGTCATGATGTAGAGCAGCGTCATCCACCAGGTGTCCTGGTTGCTGAAGATGTCGAACTGCTGGCGGATGTTCGCCTTGACGGGCACCGACTTCAGCATCGTCCACGCGAGGACCGCGCCGACGACCATGAGCGGGATCCACACGAAGGCGGCGTTCTGGTACCAGACGGTCGCCGGCTCCTTGCCGGGAATGGTCATCTGCTGGCTGCCGCCGAAGATCGCGAGGGCACCCATGGCGATGAGGTACGGGGTGAGCAGCTGCACGAACGAGACGCCGAAGTTGCCCAGACCGGCCTGCAGACCCAGGGCCGTGCCCTGCATGCGGCGCGGGAAGAAGTACGAGGTGCTCGGCATGAAGCCGGAGAACGCCCCGCCGCCGATGCCGGCGAGGAAGGCCAGCACCATGAGCTCCCAGTAGGGGGCATCGGGGGTCTGCACGCGCACGCCCCAGCCGAGGGTCGAGGCGATGAGCAGCAGGCTGGTCAGCGACACCATCTTGCGGGTGCCCATGATGGGTGGCAGCACCATCCACACGAGCCGGAACAGCCCCGCGGCCAGACCCGGCATCGCGGCCATCCAGTAGAGCTGGCTCTTGCTGAAGTCATAGCCGAGCGCGTTGAGCTTGGGGATGATCGCGCTCGGCAGGAACCAGGCGACGAAGGCCAGGGTCAGGCAGAAGGTCGTGATCCACAGGGTGCGCCAGGCCAGGGACTTGTCCCAGGTCTGCTCGTTCTCCGGGTCCCAGGACTCCAGCCACTCACCCTTGCGGGCCGGTGCGGGGGCGGTGCTCATCGATGTCTCCTTAGCGGACGGTCGCGGTGGCGACCGGGGTCTCGAGGTGGCGGGCGAGGTCGGGCGACTCGCGGTGCAGCATGTGGACGACCGTCCAGTGCATCCAGATGAAGCAGGCGGCGGTCAGCAGGAACAGGACGAAGAACGTCGAGCTCGGGAAGCCTGACCAGACCTTGGTGTAGGCGAACAGCGGCGGCAGGACGAACCCGCCGAGCCCACCGAACATCCCGACGAGGCCGCCGACGGAGCCGACGTTGTCGGGGAAGTACTCGGGGATGTGCTTGTAGACGGCGGCCTTGCCGACGCCCATGGCGCAGCCGAGGAGGAATACGAGCAGGGCGAACGGGACGATGCCGATGGCGTAGGCCAGGTGCTCGCTCTGGGTGCCGTCGGCCTGGTCGATGACGAGGTGGCCGTTGGGCATCATGAGGATGCCGGTCGTCGCCAGCATCACCCCGAAGGTCCAGTACATGACTCGGCGGGCACCGTACTTGTCGGAGAACCAGCCACCGACCGGGCGCAGCAGGGATGCCGGGAAGATGAACGTCGCGGTGAGCAAAGCGGCGACCTGGAGCTCGACACCGAAGTTGTCGACGTAGTACTTCGGCAGCCAGGCCGACAGCGCGACGTAGGCCCCGAAGACCGCCGCGTAGTAGAGGCTGAAGCGCCAGACGCGCACGTGCTTGAGCGGGGCGAGCATCTCGCCCAGTGGCTTGCCGGCACCGTTCATCTTGTCGTGTCGGGGGACGATCAGGAACGTCAGGATGGCGACGACGACCAGCGCGACGGTGTAGAACGCGGGGAAGATCCGCCAGCCACCGGGGAAGATGCCGAGGTACATCGCGCCGGCCGTGCTCGCGATGATCGTCGGCAGCAGCACCACGAGCAGCTTGGTCACCGAGGCGCCGACGTTGCCGGCGCCGAAGACGCCGAGGGCGAAGCCCTGCCGCTCCTTGGGCCACCAGGCGGCGTTCCACGCGATGCCGACGCTGAACAGGTTGCCCGCGAAGCCGACGAGGAAGGCCAGCACGAGCAGGGCGCCGTAGCCCGAGACCTGGGTGAGGAAGAAGCACGGGATGGCCGTGAGCAGGAGCATGGAGATGGTCACCACCCGGCCGCCGACCCGGTCGGTGAGCATGCCGGCGGGCAGGCGCCACAGTGACCCGTTGAGCACGGCGACGGCGGAGATCCACGCGAGCTCGGGGTCGCTCAGCCCCAGTTCCTTCTGGATCGGCACGCCGAGGATGCCGAACATCAGCCACACCGCGAACATCAGGGTGAAGGCGATCGTCGACATCGTGAGGACGCGTTTGGCGCCGCTCGACACCTCGGGATGGGCGGGTGCCGTGTCCGGCTCCGTGGTCAGGGTCATGACCGTGGCCTCCATTTGGATGAGAGTAGTCATCTAAATATCTCGGATCGGACGTTACAACCGCCGTTGACCAGCCTGCCAGTGAGGTCACCCTTATGTCTACGACGGATCGTCGTACACCGAAAAGTGAGCCTCTGTCAACGGAATCTGGTGACTTCACGCCCGACGCGCGAGTGTGGTTCGATAGGAGAAATCCTGTCCTCCAAACTGAGGAGCGACCCGCGTTGAGCGCCCCGACAGACGACCTCGGCCCCGCCGCCGTGCTCGCCTCGCCCGTGCGCCGACGCCTCCTCGACACCTTGGCCCACGCCACGGCGACCAGTCACGACCTGACCACCCCCGTGGGCCTGACTGCGGCAGAGCTCGCCGAGCACGTCGGGCTCCACTTGACGACGGTGCGCTTCCACCTCGACCAGCTGGTCGCCGCCGGTCTGGTCGAGGCCAGCTTCCACCGCAGCGGCAGCGCGGGTCGCCCGCGCAAGATCTACGCGCCGGTGCAGGGCTCGCTCGCCGAGGTCGACGTCGCGGGGGAGGCCGACGCGCTGCGCCTGCTCAGCAGCCTGCTCGCGGGGGCGTTCGCCGACAGCAGCGGGGGTGCCACCCCGACGCCGCTGGAGGCGGGCCGCCGGTGGGCCGTCGAGCACGTCCCGGCCGACCCGGCATCCACGCCCGCGAGAACGCCGGGACAGTGGCTGAGCAAGGTCGGCCGGATGCTCGACGTCCTGCACGTGTGGGGCTACACCCCGGAGATGTCGACCTCCGACGGCGGGCGCACCGCCCGCCTCGTGCTCAAGGACTGCCCGTTCCTGGCCCTGGCCGTCGACAACCCGGCCGTGGTCTGCGGCATCCACCGCGGCCTGATCACCGGCTCGATGGAGCAGTTCGGTGAGCCGGACACCGAGATCGGCCTCGAACCCTTCGTCGGCCCCGCCACGTGTGTCGCGCACGTGAGTACCCGAACCCCCTTCCGTGACAAGACCCCCGGCACGGCAACCAAGGAGCCCGCATGACCACCAGCCCCGCCCTCGACGGGCCGCTGACCAATGCCCTCGTCGGCACCCGCCGGTTCTTCACCCGGTCACAGGTGTCCGACGACAAGCGCTCGATCCACACCGAGGGCGGCCGCTCCGGCGACGCGTTCTACCGCGACCGCTGGAGCCACGACAAGGTCGTGCGCAGCACCCACGGGGTGAACTGCACCGGCTCCTGCTCGTGGAAGGTCTACGTCAAGGACGGGATCATCACCTGGGAGGCGCAGCAGACCGACTACCCCTCCACCGGCGCCGACCGCCCCGAGTACGAGCCACGCGGCTGCCCCCGCGGCGCGGCCTTCAGCTGGTACACCTACTCCCCGACGCGCGTGCGCTACCCGTACGTGCGCGGTGTGCTGCTCGAGATGTTCCGCGAGGCCAAGGCGGCCCTCGGTGGCGACCCCGTGCTCGCCTGGGCGTCCATCGTCCAGGACCCTGACAAGGCCCGGCGCTACAAGTCCGCCCGCGGCAAGGGCGGCCTGGTGCGTTCGAGCTGGGACGAGGTCGTCGAGATCATCGCCGCCGCGCACGTCTACACCGTCAAGCGCTGGGGCCCGGACCGCATCGCCGGCTTCTCGCCGATCCCCGCGATGTCGCCGGTCTCCTACGCCTCGGGCGCCCGCTTCCTCGAGCTCGTCGGCGCCCCGATGCTCTCGTTCTACGACTGGTACGCCGACCTGCCGAACGCCTCGCCGCAGATGTTCGGCGACCAGACCGACGTCCCCGAGTCCGGCGACTGGTGGGATGCCGGCTACCTCATCATGTGGGGCTCGAACGTCCCGATGACCCGCACCCCTGACGCGCACTGGATGACCGAGGCGCGCTACCGCGGCCAGAAGGTCGTCGCCGTCTCGCCCGACTACGCCGAGAACGTCAAGTTCGCCGACGAGTGGGTCGCCGCGGCCCCGGGCACCGACGGCGCGCTCGCGATGGCGATGGGGCACGTCATCCTCAAGGAGTTCTTCGTCGACAGCCAGGTCGACTTCTTCACGCAGTACAACCAGCAGTACACCGACCTGCCCTTCCTCGTCGCCCTCGAGGATGCCGGGGACGTCGCCGACACTGCCGAGGGCGCCGACGGGCCGGCCTACCGGCCCGGCAAGTACCTCGTCGCCGGTGACCTCGACATCGCGCAGGCCGCCTCCGAGAACGCGATGTGGAAGCCGGCCGTGCTCGACGCGCGCACCGGTGACGTGGCCATCCCGAACGGCTCCATCGGCTTCCGCTACGGAGACGAGGGCTGGGGCAAGTGGAACCTCGACCTCGAGGACATCGACCCCGTCCTGACGCTGCACGGCCTCGACGCCGGTGGCACGGCATCCGAGACGGCCCGGGTCGTGATGCCGAGGTTCGACGCGTACGACGGCAAGGTCGCGCACGTGACGCGCGGGGTGCCGGTGCGCCGCATCGGTGGGCGCCTGGTGACCACCGTGCTCGACCTCATGCTCGCCCAGTACGGCGTGGCCCGCCCCGGGATGCCGGGCACCTGGCCGGCCGACTACGAGGACCCCTCCACCCCGGCGACGCCGGCGTGGCAGGAGGAGATCACCAACGTGCCCGCCGAGCAGGTCGTGCGGCTGGCGCGTGAGTGGGCGCAGAACGCCATCGACACCGGCGGTCGCGGGATGATCCTCATGGGGGCCGGCACCAACCACTGGTTCCACTCCGACCAGATCTACCGGGCGATGCTCGTGCTCACGACGATCACGGGGTGCCAAGGGCGCAACGGTGGCGGCTGGGCGCACTACGTCGGCCAGGAGAAGATCCGCCCGATCATGGGCTTCCAGCACATGGCGTTCGCGCTGGACTGGCAGCGCCCGCCGCGGCACATGAACCAGACGGCGTACTGGTACGTCAACACCAGCCAGTACCGCTACGACACCTTCACCGCCGACGACGTGGATGCCGGCACCGGCGTCTTCGCGGGCAAGGGCGTCATGGACCTGCTCGCCCAGTCGGTGCGCCTGGGCTGGACCCCGAGCTACCCGACCTTCAACCGCAGCAGCCTCGCGCTGGCGGACGAGGCGGATGCCGCGGGGCTGGCTCCCGCGGACTACGTCGTCGACCAGCTGAAGTCCGGTGCCCTGAAGTTCGCCGTCGAGGACCCGGAGGCGGAGGAGAACCACCCCCGCATCCTCAGCCTGTGGCGGGCAAACCTGCTGGGGTCCAGCGCCAAGGGCAACGAGTACTTCCTCAAGCACCTGCTCGGCACCGACAACGCCGTCACCGCCGAGCAGGCCCCGCCGGACAAGCGCCCCACCGGGATCGAGTGGCCCGAGCACGTGCCCGAGGGCAAGCTCGACCTGCTCATGACCATCGACTTCCGGATGACGAGCTCGACGCTGTTCTCCGACGTCGTCCTGCCGGCAGCCACCTGGTACGAGAAGCACGACCTGAACACCACCGACATGCACCCCTTCGTGCACTCCTTCAACCCGGCGATCTCCCCGCCGTGGCAGTCCAAGACCGACTGGGAGGCGTGGAAGGCGGTCGCGAAGAAGTTCTCCGAGCTCGCGGTCGACCACCTGGGCACCCGGCGCGACGTCATCGCCAAGCCGCTGTGGCACGACACCCCCGAGGCGATGGCCACGGTGCACGGTGTCGTCAAGGACTGGCGCCTCGGCGAGTGCGAACCCGTGCCGGGCAAGACCCTGCCGGTGCTCGCCGTCGCCGAGCGTGACTACACGGCCATCTACGACAAGATGACCTCGATCGGCCCGCTCATGGAGAAGGTCGGCATGCTCACCAAGGGTGTGCCCTACGACGTCAAGCGCGAGGTCGACATCCTGCGCCACCGCAACGGGGTCGCCCACGGCGGCGCCGGCAACGGCCAGCCCCGGCTCGACACCGACATCCACATGGCCGACGCGATCCTGCACCTGTCGGGCACGACCAACGGTCACCTCGCCACCCACGGCTTCAAGAACGTGGAGAAGCGCACCGGCACCCAGCTGCACGACCTCGCGGCCGAGCACGAGGGCAAGCAGATCACCTTCGCCGACACCCAGGTCGCGCCGGTGCCGGTCATCACCTCCCCGGAGTGGTCCGGGTCGGAGAGCGGTGGCCGCCGGTACTCCCCGTTCACGATCAACATCGAACGCAAGAAGCCGTTCCACACGCTCACCGGGCGCCAGCAGTTCTACCTCGACCACGACTGGATCCTCGGCATGGGGGAGGCGTTGCCGGTCTACCGGCCGCCGCTGAACATGACCGAGCTCTTCGGTGAGGCCGCGCTCGGCGAGCAGAACGCCCTCGGCGTCTCGGTGCGCTACCTGACCCCGCACAACAAGTGGTCGATCCACAGCGAGTACCAGGACAACCTGTTCATGCTCAGCCTCTCCCGCGGCGGGCAGACGATCTGGCTGTCCGACGTCGACGCCGAGAAGATCGGCGTCGCCGACAACGACTGGATCGAGGCGGTCAACCGCAACGGTGTCGTCGCGGCCCGCGCGATCGTCTCGCACCGGATGCCGGAGGGCACCGTCTACATGCACCACGCGCAGGACCGGCTCATCGACGTCCCCCTCACCGAGACCAACGGGAGGCGAGGCGGCATCCACAACTCCCTCACCCGGATCATGATGAAACCGAGCCACATGATCGGCGGCTACGCCCAGTTCGCCTACTTCTTCAACTACATCGGGCCCACCGGAAACAACCGCGACGAAGTGACGATGATCCGCCGCCGCGCCAACCAGAACGTGGAGTACTGACATGCGCGTCATGGCCCAGATGGCGATGGTCATGAACCTCGACAAGTGCATCGGGTGCCACACCTGTTCGGTCACGTGCAAGCAGGCGTGGACCAACCGGGCCGGCACCGAGTACGTGTGGTTCAACAACGTCGAGACCCGGCCCGGCCTGGGCTACCCGCGCGGCTACGAGGACCAGGAGGAGTGGCGCGGCGGCTGGGTGATGAAGAACGGCCGCCTCCAGCTGCGGGCCGGCGGGCGGCTCAAGAAGCTGCTGACGATCTTCAGCAACCCCAAGATGCCCTCGATCAGCGACTACTACGAGCCGTGGACCTACGACTACGAGACGCTGCTCAACTCTCCCGCGCAGAAGAACTTCCCCGTCGCCCGGCCGTACTCGCTCATCTCGGGCAAGCCGGTCAACGTGTCGTGGAGCGCCAACTGGGACGACGACCTCGGCGGCTCGCGCGAGCACGCGGCCAAGGACGTCATGCTCAAGGGCATCGAGGACAAGGTGAAGTTCGAGTTCGAACAGACCTTCATGTTCTACCTGCCGCGCATCTGCGAACACTGCCTCAACCCCTCGTGCGCGGCGTCGTGCCCCAGCGGCGCGATCTACAAGCGCGAGGAGGACGGCATCGTCCTGGTCGACCAGGACCGCTGCCGCGGCTGGCGGATGTGCATCACCGGCTGCCCGTACAAGAAGGTCTACTTCAACCACAAGACCGGCAAGGCCGAGAAGTGCACCTTCTGCTACCCGCGCATCGAGGTCGGCATCCCCACGGTGTGCTCCGAGACCTGCGTGGGCCGGCTGCGCTACATCGGGCTCGTCCTCTACGACGCCGACAAGGTGCTCGAGGCGGCCACCACCGAGGACGACACCGACCTCTACGAGTCCCAGCTGGGCGTGTTCCTGGACCCCGAGGACCCGGAGGTCCGGCGCGAGGCCGAGGCGGCCGGCATCCCCGGTGACTGGATCGAGGCAGCCCGCCGCAGCCCGGTGAAGAAGCTGATCATGGACTACAAGGTCGCGCTGCCGCTGCACCCGGAGTACCGCACGATGCCGATGGTCTGGTACATCCCGCCGCTGTCGCCGGTCGTCGACGTCATCAAGGACACCGGCTACGACGCCGAGGACGTCGACAACCTCTTCGGGGCCATCGACACCCTGCGCATCCCCGTGGAGTACCTGGCGAACCTGTTCACCGCCGGTGACGTCGCCCCCGTCAACACGGTGCTCAAGAAGCTCGCGGCGATGCGGTCGTACATGCGCGACATCAACCTCGGGCGCGACCCCCGCGACGAGATCCCCGCCGCGGTCGGGATGGAGGGCGAGGACATGTACGAGATGTTCCGCCTGCTCGCCCTGGCCCGGTACGAGGAGCGCTACGTCATCCCGACCGCGCACGCCGAGCAGGCGCACTCGCTCGAGGAGATCGCGACCGACTGTGCGGTGTCGCAGTACGGCGGCGGCCAGGAGATCTTCGGCGAGGGGTCCGGAAGCACCCCGACCCCGATCGCCGCCGAGAACCTGCGGGTGCGCCGTGAGGCGCTGACCGCCGACAGCATCGACGAGCTGCCGCCGGACAACCCCCTGCGTGGCCGGGTCAACCTCCTGAACTGGGACGGGCGGGGGATGCCGGACGGCATCTTCCCGGGTGGCGGCTCCGGTTCGGGCGAACGGGCCGACCGATGAAGTGGCGGCGGCACCGCGACGCACGCCCCGGCATCCGGGAGAAGGACCTCGTCGACACCTGGCAGGTGGTCTCGCTGCTGCTCGACTACCCCGACGACGTGCTGCTGCAGCGGGTGCCGATGCTGCGGGGCGTGGTCGAGGGCCTGCCCGAGGCCCAGCGGATGCCGTTGCTCGAGTTCCTCGACCACCTCACCTCCGCGCGGCTGGGCGCCCTCCAGCGCGAGTACGTCGACACCTTCGACGTCACCCGCAAGTGCTCGCTGCACCTGACGTACTTCACCTCGGGTGACACGCGACGGCGCGGGGTGGCCCTCGTGGAGTTCAAGCAGGCCTACCGCCGGGCCGGTCTGGAGTTCGACAGCGAGGTCGAGCTGCCCGACCACCTGTGCGTCGTGCTCGAGTTCGGCGCGATGCAGGACTGGGCCACCGCGTGGCACCTGCTGACCCGCCACCGGGTGGGGGTCGAGGTGCTGCGGGCCGGGTTGGCCCAGCGCGACTCGCCCTGGCTGCCCGTGCTCGAGGCGCTGCGCTCGACGCTGCCGCCGCTGGAGGGCAGCGACACCGAGGCCCTGCTGCGGCTCGTCGAGCAGGGCCCACCCCAGGAGGAGGTCGGGCTCGAGCCGTACGCCATCGACCCCCGACTCAACCCCCGACCCGAACCCGCCGACACCACAGCGATGCTCGGCACGACCATCCCGGTAGGAGCCCCCCGATGACCACGTTCCTGTGGGTGATCGTCCCGTACGTGTGCCTGGCCGTGTTCGTCGTCGGGCACTTCTGGCGCTACCGCTACGACAAGTTCGGCTGGACCACGCGCTCCAGCCAGCTCTACGAGGACAGGCTGCTGCGCATCGGCAGCCCGCTGTTCCACTTCGGCATGCTCGGCGTGGTCATGGGCCACGTCATCGGCCTGATCATCCCGCAGGTGTGGACCAACGCGTTGGGGCTGAGCCCGCACACGTACCACGTCATCGCCCTCGCCGGTGGCATCCCGGCCGGGATCGCCGCGGTGGCCGGACTCGTCATCCTCGTCTACCGGCGGCGCACCACCGGCCCGGTGTTCAGCGCGACGACCGTCAACGACAAGGCCATGTACGCCGTGCTCGGCACCGTCATCCTCCTCGGCATGTGGAACACCGTGGCCGGCAGCCTGTTGCAGTTCGGCGGCGAGTACAACTACCGCGAGGGCGTCTCGGTGTGGTTCCGCAGCATCTTCGCGTTCCAGCCGCAGCCCGAGCTGATGGCGGCGGCACCACTGGGCTTCCAGCTGCACGCGCTGCTCGCGTTCATCCTGTTCGCGATGTGGCCGTTCACCCGGCTCGTCCACGTCTTCTCGGCGCCGCTCGGCTACCTCACCCGGCCCTACCTGGTCTACCGCTCCAAGGACGAGCGGCCGGGTCGCGGGTCGGGCAACCGGGCGCCGCAGCGTGGCTGGGACAAGCCGGAGCTGACCCGCAAATGACCGACCTCCTGGCAGCCGAGGCGCAGTGGCACGCGTGGATCGCCGATGCCTGCACCGCGCTCGACGTCGACCCGGATGCCGTCGACGTGCCCGGCATCCACGCCCTCACCAAGGACATCGCGCACGGGTTCGCCCGGCCGATGGCTCCCGTCGGGTCCTACATCCTCGGGCTCGCGGTGGGCGCCCG